>VXTA01000135.1:0-1971 GCA_009837685.1 Chloroflexota bacterium
CTTCTAGCTCGCGTACCAGCTGGTTCAGGGAGTTTTGGGCCTCCGCTATGGCTAGTCTTGCGTTCTCCAAGTCGATGTCGGCGGGGCTTCTCAGATCGGCGAGTTTTGCGTCGACGTCCTCAACGGCGGCTGTAGCTTTAGCGATTTCTAGCTCGGCTTTGGCGATGTCGGCATCGCTAGGTTCAAGGATGGATTCATAAGCATCTTCGGCGTCGGCTAGGGTTTGGTGGGCCTTCAGAATCGTCAAAGTTGCGTCGCTTATTGCTTTGTCATCTGGACTGACCAGTTCTTCAAGCTTGTCTTCGGCGTCTTGGAGTGCGACGCTGGCAGTTTGCAGGTTCTGCTCAGCGTTGACGATGGCTTCGGCTTCGAGAGACATCAGGATGTCGCCTTCAGAGACGAAATCGCCGACATCGACATCAATGATGTCGATGGTTCCGGAGGTTCCGAAAGAGAGGCGTTCGCGGTTAGCGTACTCAAGGGTTCCGTTTATGGATACGGAGTTGACAAGATCGCCTCGTCGGATAGTTAGGAGTTGTGTCTCGGCGTCTTCATCAACGCCGTATTCAGCAAGAACGGTGTCGATAGGCGATTCGCCTTCGATCAGGTCTTGGACATAGGGGTAGAGATAGAAGGTGCCGAGATATGCAACGACCGGGACGGCTATGAGAACGACGGCTGCGACGACCCACTGAGCGGGGGTGATCTGTTGCAGCGGATTAGCGTGGGCTTGAGCTGCATCGTCGGTATTGGTGGACATTTGAGGAATCGGACCGCCGGGGTGGTCTTCTTCGGCGACGACTGTATGCCTTACGCCGCGTGGCCCGCCTTCGGATGCATCCATTGCTGGAACCAGTTGGGTTTTCGGAGTGCCGCTATCGTCGTCATCGCCAGTTTGGTTCCGGCGACTTCGACGCCCCGACACGAGGAAGAATCCGAGCATTCCTGCCAACCAACAGTTGGTCCAGTGTCTTTTCCTTTGTTCGTTCAATGGTTGCGCGTCGCCTTTTGGACTTTAGAGTAACCTTATTCACGCGCGCCGAATTCGGAACTGAGAGATCGCAATGACTGAAGCTAGACTTGCACGGGATTACGACATCCGATTTGGGCATGATCTGCTCAAATCAGACTCTGCGAATTGGGGACGATACGTCGTTATCACGACGCCATCGGCATGGGCAGCGACTAAGGACGAACTGGATCATGAACCGGCGGGAATCGGGTATAACGAGTGGCTCGACCGGACGCATCTGATTGAGGTCTCCGACTCACTGCCAGACGATATTGATTTGGTCGTTGGTATGGGTGCTGGACGTGCGCTGGATCATGCCAAGTTGGTGGCAAAACGCAAGGATAAGCCTTTGGTGCAGGTTCCGACGGTGGTGTCGACAGGCGCAATCATTCACGGATTCGTCGCAGACTGGGATGGGCGCCAGATCATCGGTCAATTGGCAGTGGTGAACTGCGAGTACGTTCTAGTCGACTATGACGTGGTGTTGAGGGCCCCGGAGCGGTTGAATACGGCTGGATTGGGGGATGTGTTGTGTGGTTATGCGGGACTCTCGGAGTGGCGGCGGAACGCGGAGTTGGGCAAGACCGGACCAGTTGAGGAGGAGAAAACGGCGAGCGCTGTAGCGCTGTACGACCATATCGTGACTGAGTTTCCGAAGACCTTGGACGCGGACGGCGAACTCACACCGGCTTCGGTCAAAGAGATTATGGACGCGGTGCAGGCGCGCGACGACGCGTTGATCAAAGATGAGCGCGCACCGGGCGCGGACCATGCGTTCTGTTTCGTAGTTGAGATTGCGGCGGACAAGTACTGGATCCATGGCGAGATGTGCGCGCTAGGGGCCGTGATCATCGCGTGGCGAACGAATCAGAGTCCCGAGACGCTGACGAGTTGGTTGGATAAGTGCAAAGTAAGGTGGCGACCTTCGGATGTTGAGATAACACGCGAGGAGTTAGGCG
>VXTA01000135.1:1981-3450 GCA_009837685.1 Chloroflexota bacterium
GGCGACGGTACCGACGGCAAGCCAGCGTCGCCCTCGATCGTCGTCCAAGAGCCGATGACGGAAGAAGAGATAGACGCTTGCTGGGAATGGCTCAACTCCAATTGAACGCCCCAGCGCTTTTCTTTTGAAGTCTCGCCGCTTGATCGAGCACAGCGGTTTTGTATTCAACGTTCGTATTGCACCATGAAGGTGTGCGAAAGGTCATTACATGTGGGCATTGACGATTGCTGGTGGTCGTGGCGAGCGGCTTCGACCGCTTACCAATGGCATTTGCAAGCCGATGGTACCTGTCAATGGCGCGCCGTTGCTCCAGCATCAAGCGCGTTGGTTGTGTGAGAACGGTGTCACGGACATCGTTTTTTTGACGGGATACCGAGCGGAGCAGGTCGAGGAGCACTTTGGCGATGGCTCTGGGTTTGGGTTTCGTGCACACTATTCACCGGAGGATCAACCGCTAGGCAGGGGCGGCGCGGTGAAGCAAGGAATGGGGCAGGTGCCTAGAAGTATCGAGGACGTGATAGTGGTGAACGGGGATGTTTTGAGCGATCAGTCGTTGGCACCACTTATCCAACAACGTCGTGAACATGACGCGGCCGCGGCGATAACTTTGATACCGTATGTGAGCTCGTTCGGCGTGGTCCTAGTAAAGGATGACGGAGTGGTGACGAGTTTCGCTGAAAAGACCGAATTGCCGTTCTGGATAAACGGTGGCATCTACGTCTTTGAACGCGAGATCGAAGACCAGTTACCCGATATTGGCGATCACGAAACGACAACCTTTCCCCAGCTAGTGAGCGAAGAGCGGATGCGCGCGATCAAATCAAGTGCACATTGGGTCTCCGTGGACAGCCACAAAGACTTGCGAGAGGCGCAAGAGATGATGTCTCGGGGTTTGTTGCCGCAATCAGACGCTGATTGATGCTGAGGTCAAGCGAAGATCAAACAGGAACGGCGTCGCGGGCTTCTTTGACGTGGCGGGAAACTTGGATCGTGGCGATGTCTATATTGTTGTCCGAAGTGTTGATCACTAGATCGTAGAGATCCGGGTCTTCCGGATCCGCTTTGTGCATCTTGTGGAAGTACTCTCTCTGCGCCTTTTCGCGCTCGGAAATGATGCGTTCGGCTAGCGCGACATCGTGCAGCCCTTCCCGGGCCATGACGCGACTGACGCGGTCATCCCATTCCGCGAAGATGCCGACGCGGGAAACTTGCTCAACATCGGCGAGCTCGACTGCTCCGGCGCGATGCACGATCACTGCGTTGCCATCTTTGGCTACTTGATCGAGGTCATAGGCTTTGTCAAGTGCGTTCGCAGATGAAGGGCCGTTCGTGTCCCAAGTCAGTGGCCTGTGGATGTCGGCGGCACCTTGTAGAAGCGGGTCGTCGCCCGCGGCACCGATGGCGAAGTAAGACGCGGCGCGTTCGATCCAAGCCCAGAGACGGTCGGAGAACTCCCCATCGCTGTCAGT
>VXTA01000100.1:0-1988 GCA_009837685.1 Chloroflexota bacterium
GCCCACTGAGTTGCGGCATAGCAATCGTCCGCGGCACCGGGAAAACGTGTTTCCGGTGCGAGGCGGTACTGGACCGAGATGACGAGTGCGCCGACTCGATTGGCTAGTCCGCGGGAAGTCGGGCCTTCCAACTCGTAGCTTCTGATGGTCCATCCTCCGCCGTGAAAAACCATGATCACGGGATAAGGTGGTTCTGAGCCTTCCGGGATGTAAATGCGTAGCGGGATCTCACCCCCAGGTCCATCGATCTTGCGGCGGATGACCTTCCGGACAGGTTCGATGGCGGGTGTCATTATCTGATTGCGCCGTTCGGAAGCTGCGCGCAACTCTTCCGCTGAGCATTCGCCGAACGCCGGCATATTCAGCGTCGCCGCCTTCTCCATAAAGTCAACGGTGTCAGGGGTAAGGCGTGGGTCGTTCATTGCGTTTAGTCCTTTACTGGCGTTTCTCGTTCAAGTAGAGTCTCGAGTTCTATCTCAGTCAATCCGGTTTCTCTCAGGATTCTGCGAACAATCGACTTTGAACTGGCTGCAACTTTGGTTGTGCCGAACGGTTCATGCGCCTTGCCTTGAATCGCCAACACTCCTTTGTAGATGCTCACCCAGCTTCGATTGGTTTGGGTGCGTATCGCCTTAACCTTCTCAAGTTGGTTTAAACCGCTATGGTCTAGTGTTCGAGTTTCATCGATGCTAACCACGACAGGCTCAGGCTCTTTTGGCGCCATGATCAACAGGCGTTGTCCATCAAGCACTTGGTGCAAGTCAATGCCTTGGTCTTTTACGAATTCGGGCGGGTCACAAACTTGATTTTCTCGAAAATACAAGTCCCAAGACGCCTGCTTTATGGCAAGTTGCAGATCCGACAATGGATGTTGATTTTCCGTCAACATTCCAGCCCAGAAGGGCATATAGCACAGGTTCCACCCCGCAGTGAAAGCATCAGGGTTCCACGGGTGCCCCCAAATGTGACGCACACCATAACCTGTGCCGCGTTGCATCGGGCAACTGGTGTATCGACGCCATGCGATTTGTGCATAGGCGTTGTCGCCCAGCTTCACGGTGCGGCCGTCGTCCTGCCACGTGGCAATTTGACCACGGCCCTTACCGGGGTAATGTTCTCGACTCATGCGTGCGCGATCGGGATGAGATGGAGTATTCCCTCGCACTGATTCGGGATCGATGAAGAACGAATGCGAGAATGCCGCCTGAATGATCGTCACACCGCCAGCACGGAAGTAGTATTCGAGTGACTCAGTGGGCGGTGTGATGTTGTTCGGATTGACCCTGCGGGTGTTGTGCATCGTCGTTGTAACCGGGTTCCTAGAACCAGTTTTCTTTGTCCACCAAGTTGCGTAGTGGTTCGCCGGCAGCGAAACGACGCATGTTGTCGGAGACGACCTCATATCGACGTTCGCCGAGGTGCCGGCCTTCGTCAGCGGCGATGTGAGGCGTCAGGATGGTGTTCGGCGCATCCCATAGCGGGTGATCGGCGGGGAGAGGTTCGATTTCGTAGACATCGAGACCAGCACCTCCGATACCGCCGCTGCGGAGGGCGTCGTTGAGATCATCGAGCTTGGTCGTCATTCCGCGACCTATGTTGATGAAGATCGCTGTCTCTTTCATCAGCGCGAATTTGCTCGCGTCGAACATTCCTTCGGTCTGTGGCGTGTGCGGGATGGTTAGTACAACGAAGTCGGCGTCTGGCAAGACGTCGTCAAGTTCCGATGGATCGCGCATTTCGTCGATATGGTCTTTCGCACCGGGTGATTCCCATCGAGCGTCGACGCCGACTACGTTGCAACCCAAGGCTTGACAAAGTCTCGCAGTTTCAGTGCCGATTCCACCGACACCTACGATGAGTACGGTGGATTCAGGCAGGAAGATGCTGTTGTATTGGTCGCCGACGAGTTTGTTCCAGCTGCGGTCGCGTTGATGGTCTCGGTAGATATTGAGATGCTTTGTGAAGGAGAGCATCATGGCAACGATATG
>VXTA01000100.1:1998-3439 GCA_009837685.1 Chloroflexota bacterium
TTGTAGATCTCGCGGAAGTTGGTGACTTGGACGGGGTGTTCAATCAGTTCGTCGAAGTAGTAGCCGGCGGGTGGTGCCGCGGCGGGAGCCTGAAGCCAACGGAGGTTTGTGGCAGCGGCTACTAGTCGAGGATTCATGGTCCCGAATGCCGCGTCGGCATCGGCGAGTTCCGCTACAGCTTCGTCTTCATCTGACGGCGCTGCCAAGTTGGCGTCGGGGACCGAATCTTGCAGTCTGGTCATGAAGTCGAGGTTGTGTTGAGAGTTCGGGGGAAGGAACACCATTTTGAAGGGCATCTTAGCGTGTCACCTTTGTATTTCGTCGTTGATTTCGGGTTTCGAACGGCTTTGGGATGTCATAGTCATTGAAGCGGAATCCGCCTACAGCAATGATACAGAGCAACGAATTGGAGATTGAATTATCCTGTACCCATGGTCTCTCAGCTGCCAAATGGCTTGCCGATACGCCATTGAGGTTGATGTGTGGCTGACGTTGGTATAGATGAAACGACCGAGATTGTTCGTTGAAAATAGGCGACTTTCAAATAGACACCGATCCGTCGACCTTCGAGTCGCCACATTGCATCGTGACATTGCGACCTTGGGTGAACGTTGGCAACGTTGGACGGATCGTAGTTAACCGGTTCGGTCGGATGTACGGTGCAAAGAAGGTAGGTGCGCTGGAACGTCCGGGCAAGTTTTACGACCACACCCGCTATCGTCCCAGAATCCGGATGAAGCGTGGCGAGCGAACGTTCCGTATACCAAACACCGAGGTTGTTGCGGCTCGTGTTCCCGATGGGCAAGACGTCGTGATTCTCAAGCTTTTGGAACCTCATGCGTGGGCGGAGGATTTCAATGATTCGGTTCTTGAGTTGCTGCGGGCGTTCAATGTTGAGCGGTACGTTCTGGTCGGATCGATGTACGACTCTGTGCCGCACACGCGCCCGCTAAAGGTAACCGGTTCGGCACGCGGTTGGGAACCGCCTAGTCAGTTCAAGACTGGTGTGAGATTGGGCAGGAGCCGCTATGAGGGACCGACTTCAATGGTGTCCCAGTTGACCGAACTGGCTAGAACGGAACTGGATCTGCAAACGCTGTCCATGATCGTGCATTTGCCGCTCTACTTAAAACTCGACAATGACTACGTTGGAGCATCGCGGATATTGTCAGTGCTTTCGGAGATCTACGAAGTTTCCATGGATCGCATGCCCGAGATTCGAATGGGCGAGACGCAATATTCGCAGGTTCAAATTTCTAGTGCCGACAATCCTAGGTTGGCGCAACTCGTCGCCCGACTAGAGTTGGAATACGATGCGGAGGAGGCAGAACCGGCAGAGGAGGAAGAGGTGGAGTTGTCGCCGGAGGTAGAGGAGTTCCTCCAAGACCTGTCGCGCGGGTGGGAAGACGACGAAAGTCGGCGATGATGTTGAGCGTTGTCG
>VXTA01000232.1:0-1111 GCA_009837685.1 Chloroflexota bacterium
GATAGAAACAGTCGATTCCGATCCATGCCCGCGTGGGCCATCTTGAGCGAACCATTCGACCCGCACACGATCTGACAGTTTGACGATTTTGGGCCACCTCTCCGCGATATATCGCCAGTTGTGCCGTCTATACCAATTCGAGTTCCATAGATGCGAATCCCAATGTTCCCGGGGTCCCAAATCCACTTTGTCCCTCACATCCCAAGGCGGTTCTCCTGCCTCTTGTAGCAGCGCCACATCAGCATCCATCCTCAACAATTCGCGCCAAGGTTCGTGCTTCTTGGCGATGTTCCAACTCACTACCTTGATCACGTCAATAACCTCTCATCAGGAATCCTGCGAATGAGAACTATAATCTCGCGTCACCTCTACAGTCACATTAGCCCTTCCAAACCCCGCCAAAGCTAGCGGTTTGTGCACTGCGACGATTGCCGAGGTGATACACGGATGCGTAGTCAAGGCTACGCGCGCGATCCGATCCGCCAAAGTTTCGACTAGGCGGAATTCTGATGCTTCAGCTACTTCCGCAGCTTTGATGCATGCAGTTCGATAGTCCATCGCGTCCGCCAAATCATCCGAATCTGCCGCCGCCGAAAAATCCCCTCTCAGTTCGATATCCACGACTACCCGTTGCGGCATCAGGCGCTCCCAATCCTCGGCACCGATTACGCACTGCAATTCGAGATTGCGGATGATCAAACGGTCGGGGCCGCCGGTCGCGGAAGAGTTCATTCCTCGATACTATCCGCCAGAGCTTCAATCAGCCCCAACACCGTCACGACCGTCCCGCCCAACGGCTCCGCTTCGACATGCTCAACCGTATCCGATGGATGGTTTATGTAATCCAGGTTGTCTGCATAAAACATGACGTACGGAACTCCGCGCTCATCAAAACCCGCGTAATCCGACGACGCGCCTCGGAACGGCTCAGTTACCGTTAGACCGACACCGTACTTCTCCGCGACGTCACGCGCATATGCCATCGTGAAAAAATCCCCGAAAATCTTAAGATCACCGGTAGCCACCACATCTAGCTTGATCATAACTTAAATCCGATAAACAAACACAATAGCCCACAACCCAGCCGAAAAGTAGCTAACATGGCTACCCG
>VXTA01000232.1:1121-3434 GCA_009837685.1 Chloroflexota bacterium
TCCGATCAACCTCCGCCTGCGACAACTCGCCCGCGTAATAGTTGCTTCCATGCAATCCCGTCTCCTCAGACCCGAAGAACACAAACCGTAGATCAAACGGCAACTCGTCATCCACTAACTCCTCCGCCACGATCAAAGCAGTCGCAACCCCGCTCCCATTGTCATTAGCCCCCACACTCCAAGGCGTCGTATCGTAATGCGCTCCGATCAGCACTACTTGATCATCGTGAATATCATTGTTCAACTCGGCAATCACATTCCGAGACGGCCCATTGCCATCTGGATAAACCAGCAACTCCACATTCAACCCTTTGCCATCGTCTAAAGCATCCCGCAATCTCTCACCGTCTCCCTGCGGAATCCCACCTACGAACACATCCGGCTCTTGCTCTAGCCTTCCTCCGAAGTAGAAACGCGGCTCATTGTTAAAGACCACAACTCCTACCGCGCCACGCTCCGCAGCATTCGTTTCCTTCTCCTCGAACGTAAGTGTCCCGCGACTCACCAATGCAATCTTCCCTTCAACATCTACGCCTTCGTAGTCCGCATCATCGCCGATCCCGACATAAACCAATTCCCCTGTGACCCTCCCCGTCATCGCCGGCTCGAATGGCAGGTAGAAAATCCGAGCCGTCGCACCATCCGAGCGCGAAAACTTCACGCTAGGCCCACCGCCATCCCCACTGTCAAGCACCTCGATCGACCCCGCTGCATTGGCTTCAGTCACTTCGAAATCCTGGATCTCCACCTCGTAACCCAACTCCTCCATCTCCGCCAATAGATACATCGCCGCTTCGAGCTCTTCCTCCGTCGCACTCTGCCGCGGACTTAGCTCTTCCGCCAACAGGATCGTCAACTCCTACACCCGATCCGTCAGCGATGACACATACGGATCGACTTCCGCAGTAACTTCGGCCTCTGCCTCAACGGTCGCAGTCGGAGGGGCCGGTGTCGCAGTAGATGGAACACTCGTTGCCGTTGGTTCAACAACAGCAACCGTAGGCTCAGGCTCTACAACCTCCGTAGCCGTCGGCTCGACAACCGCAGTAGGCGTGTCTGGAACCATCGTCGCTGTCGGCTCAACAACCTCCTGACCCGAATCACATCCAACCACCCCAACCAACACCAATGCCACGCCCAAAACAGGCGCAACAGCCAATCGCCAATCTCTGACAAAGTCCATCATCTAACCACTTTCAATTATCGAGTCGCTGAATCCACATACGAACGCGGTTACAGTGTTGATTGGTAATCGAAGAAGAACAGAATTCGGTGAAATCAAGTTGAATCGAGTAGAAACCCCTCACATCTTCGCCGGCAACCCGATCGACAGGGCAGACGCACTTCGCCGCGACAATAACGAAGTCGATCGATTGATGCGGTCGCCCGAGGCGAAGGTCCTCTTGATGTCCGAGTTGAATCCGGTCATCGAGAGCGCCAGCGAGACGTCCGTGGTCTTGGGTTGGATCGGTTACGAGATGGCAGTAGAACTGCTGGGAAGCGAACCCGAACAGCGCACGTTCCTCGGGTTGAATGGCGACGGCAATCCGTTGGTTGCTTGGAACGCCAAGATAGTCTCGCCAGATTTCTCTGAAGGGAAGATTACCGATGCCGGATTGGAGATCTGCGACGCCCGCGAGTCGGCGATGATGCTCTCCGTTGAAGAGACCGGCATACTCTCGCAGGCTAGATCGAACCTCGGTTGGCACGCCACTCATCAGTTCTGCGCCCGTTGCGGTGCGCGCACGACGTCGCGCCGAGGCGGGATAGTCCGTCAATGTGTGTCGTGCGGAGCGGAGCATTTCCCGCGTACCGATCCTGTCGTCATTACTGTGGTTGCCGACGGAGATAGATGTCTGTTAGGCCAGTCCGCAGGTCGATTGCGGGCGATGCGAATGTACTCGGCGTTGGCGGGTTTCATGGACCAGGGTGAATCGATGGAAGAAGCCGTCCGCAGGGAGGTCATGGAAGAGGCTGGAATCAAAGTCGGACGCGTCCAGTATCACTCGACTCAACCATGGCCATTTCCGTCGTCGCTGATGATCGGGAGCCACTCCGAAGCGTTAACGACCGACGTTGACATGGACGACTTCGAGATGACAGACGTCCGTTGGTGGGACCGCGAAGAAGTGCTTGTAGCCCTAGCAGAAAAAAGTGAAAAACTCCGCGTACCAGGCCCCATCGCCATCGCGCATCATCTCATAAAAGCGTGGGCAACTGGCAAGGCAGGCGATTTCCGTACAAGTTAGACATTATCACCCCTTTCGCAAAGCGAAGGGGGCGCGAAAGAGCGAAGCGATTTTCGCGGGGGAT
>VXTA01000174.1 GCA_009837685.1 Chloroflexota bacterium
TTCATGTCGGTCATCTAGACCTCGTAAACCTGCAACTCAGTGTGACGCGCCAAAACACTAAAGTCACGATCATTGTGCAGAACGGGAACGCCGCTGCGAATGGCGACAGCCGCAATGATGCAGTCCATCAGTTTACGAACTGTCTCGCCATGCATACGACAACGGCGAAAGAGAGCCGCTGCATCATCATAGTCGGTCGGACGGACCTCGATCATCACGGCTCGACCTAACATACTTCGAAGGTCCCGCAAGTTCGATTCGTCTCGAGCCCCGGCCAACACCTCCATCTGCACGACATCGCAGATCGCTATTTCGTGCGCAAGCATCTCGCGCACCAAGTTACATGTCGGCGACTTCGTGTCGCGCAGGAACTCAACCCACGCCGACGCGTCTATGAGGACCACAATGGTTTACTTGATCGCATCGCTTCCAAGTCACCTTCCCAACCACTTCCTTGCATCGCCCTAGCCTCTTCAAGTGATGCCTTTTCGGCCGCTAGCGTTCGTAGCGCATAGTTGACAGCTTCTCGTTTAGTCTCGAGACCATAACGGCGCATAACTTCGGCACACGCTTGGTCATCTATATCTATGTTTGTGCGTGTCATACACCTATCATACACCAATGTCCATTCCATCCCTCGCGTAAATTCAGTTCGCCGAGTAGGCTACCAACACCCCGCGTAGTACCCTTCCGATCTATGAAACCGCAACCAGTCACCCGATGCGAATGGGCCGGCGACGACCCGCTCATGCAGAAGTACCACGACGAGGACTGGGGCGTCCCCATTCACGACGACCGCGCCCTCTTCGAGCTACTCATCCTTGAAGGCGCACAAGCAGGACTATCATGGCGCACCGTTCTGCACCGCCGCGAAGGATACCGCGCCGCATTTGACAACTTCAACATCGCAACGGTTGCAGCATACGACGACTCCGATCGCGAACGGCTCCGGGCCGACTCCAGCATCATCCGCAACCGTGCCAAAATCGACGCCGCCATCAAAAATGCCCGTGCTACCCTAACCATCCAAACCGAACACGGCTCCCTCGATGCCTATCTCTGGAGTTTCGTCGACGGCAAAACTCTCCAAAACCACTTCAGTTCCCTCGCCGATATTCCCGTCCAGACCGACGAATCCAACGCTATGAGCAAATCTCTCCGAGCCTACGGCTTCACCTTCGTCGGACCCACGATCTGCTACGCCTTCATGCAGTCCGCAGGCATGGTAAACGACCACGTAACGGGGTGTTTTCGCTACTGAACAGCGAGCCCTGCGGCAAATGCCCGCTACAAACCTTCACCAATAAAAGAAGCCACGCGCTCGCCGATCACCATCGACGTCACGTTGGTGTTCGCACGGATACAGTCGGGCATGATCGATGCGTCCGCAACCTTCAGGTTCTTCAGCCCTCGAACGTTGCCAAACTGGTCGACAACGGCAATCGGGTCCGATTCCGGCCCCATCTTGCAAGTGCCTGATACATGATGGCTAGTCGCGACTCGGCGCCTGATCCAAGCATCTAACGCCTCGTCCGACTCGAGATCCGCATCCGACGGCTCCACTCGCTCCTTCACCAGACGGTTCCAGCTCTCGTGCTCTGCGAAATCGAGACAGATCCGAACTCCCTCGCGCAACCTCGCCGTGTCGAAATCGTTTTTCAGATAGTTGTAGTTGAGGAACGGCTGAATGTGAGGATCCTTGTCTCGCAGGTACAGATTTCCAGATCCGATCGCAAGGTCGATGCAAATGACCATTGAAACGCCTAATTCGTCGTTCGCCCCCGTCTGGTATGGCTTAAGGTCAACCGGACTGCGCGAGATCGCTTGGATGAGCATGTCGTTAGGCAGATGCGACCCCTCCGCGGTGTACCGCAGAGTTACCTGCATTCCCGCCGCGCCAATCGGCTGTTCGAAGCCGTCGCGCGTCCGCCATGCAGTCCTGACCTGAGGATGATCGCGGAGGTTCTCTCCCACGCCCGTAAGGTCATGCAACACCGGCACGCCGACCGCCTCTAATTTGTCCATCGGTCCTATGCCGGACAGCATCAGAAGGTGTGGCGAGCCAATCGCACCAGCCGACAGGATGATGTTCTCAGCCTCATAGTCCATTGCTCGACCACGCACTTCCGCCCGGATCCCAACAGCCCGTTTGCCTTCGAATAGCACCTTGTGGACGAGGCACTCCGGTTGGATCGTGAGATTGGGGCGTTCTCGGGCAATGCTGAGATAACCGATCGCCGTGCTCCAACGCACGCGGCCAGGGTTGTTCAGCGGCGTCGGACCCACACCGGTAGAGTCTGGCGCGTTGTGGTCCGGGCACTCCGGGAAACCGTTAGCACGTGCCGCTTCGTAGAATGCCCGTTGGTCAGGATTCCACTCGTCGGATTTAAATCGCCGAACAATGATCGGACCTTCTGATCCGTGGAAATCGCCTGCGTAGTCAGTGTCCGTCTCCACCATCCGGAAGTATGGCATCAACTCCTCAAAACCCCACTTGTCGTTGCCCCACGATGCCCAGTTGTCATAGTCCTCGGGGACGCCCCTCAGGAAAATCTGACCATTAACCGCACTGGATCCGCCCACCACCCTGCCCCGTGGCACCAAGCCCGGCATCGCCTCGTCTGTGCATCGCACCACGAAGGTCCAGCGATGATCGCTGTGCGCCCTGCGCCACGGCTGATCCGTATGACCGTATCCGTACTTCACCTCGTCAGGTATATCGTCGAAGTCCGGATAATCCGGTCCCGCCTCGATCAGCAGCACCGAATGGTCAGGGTCCTCGGTCAGGCGTGTTGCGAGGATGGCGCCGGCCGAACCGGCGCCCACAATGATGGTGTCAAAAGTGCTGGACATGCCGACATCCCTTTGACTGGAGTACCGTTCAGCGGATTATACGCCGATCCGCCAGTTTGTACACCACCCTGTCTGTGCCTCTCGGACCGCGCTGGGACATCCGCGATGCCTTCTTGTTTCACGGCAGGCTAACAATCTTTTAGCCTGATACCCACCATGCCCCATAACCGCATGAAACAAAAACTCCTCGCCGGCGAACCCGCAATCGGTGTCTCGATCATGTTTCCATCGCCACACATCGTCGATATCGTCGGACGCCTCGGCTTTGATTGGGTGCTCATCGACTGCGAACACGGATCAATCTCGATAGAGAGCGTCGAACTCATTTTCATGGCCGCCGAATCCGCAGGTGTAACACCAATCGCCAGACCGTCCTTGAACGGATTCGAAGCCATCGGACAGCTCATGGATCGAGGAGTCATGGGCGTGCAGGTGCCCCACGTCAACACTGCCGACGATGCCAGAAAAGCCGTACAAGCGGTCAAATACCATCCCATCGGCGAACGCGGACTAGCCGCCGGTGTCAGATCAGCGTCATACGGATACGACA
>VXTA01000035.1 GCA_009837685.1 Chloroflexota bacterium
CGCGGTTACCGGTCCCATACAGGCTACGACGCAGTTGTTAATTGGCGTTACATTCCCACAAAGCAATTGCCGGAGGTTCTTTACCGTTGACGAGCTGGTGAAGGTGACAATATCGATTCCATCTTCGAATGCTCGAACAGCCACATCGGCAGAATCTTCCGCCAAAACAGTTCTGTATGCGGCAACTTCAGTTACTTCAGCACCGAGTCGCCGCAATCCCTCTGGCAATGTCTCCCGCCCGATATCTGATTTGAAGACCAAAGCCGACTTTGGTGCTGAACCCGTTGATCGAAACTTGGCTACAAGACCTTCGGCATTGGAGGTGGCTGGGGTCAGATCGGCGACGACACCGTGCTGTTTCAACGCATCGACTGTTGCAGGACCAACAGCAGCAACGTTGCAACCATGGAACGACCGTGCGTCCATTCCGAGTGCATTCAAACGTTCGAACACCTGATTGACCCCGTTCGGGCTTGCGAAAGCGACCCATTCGTACTCGCTTAACCCACACAGAGAAGCATCGAGGACGTCCGTATTTTCAACCGCAACGGATTTGATCGTGGGACACTCCACGACGATCGCACCGAGGGCCGTCAGACCAGAGGCAAGCCTACTCGCCTGACTCCTCGCACGCGTCACCAAGACGCGTTTGCCAAATAACGGACGATTGTCAAACCACCTGACCGTATCGCGCAGCTTCACAACATCTCCGACGATCATTGCGATCGGCGCGCCAAGACCTGCGAACTTGGCTTTCGAATCGATGTCAGCAAGAGTCCCGACAACTGTTTGCTGCATTGAGGATGTCCCGCGATGGACAGCGGCAGCAGGCTCAGTTGATGACCGTCCGGACGCTATTAACTCCGAAGCGATCTCGCCCATCCGAGAAGCGCCCATCAGGATCACGATAGTCCCATTCGTATTCGCAATCGCTAGCCAGTTGGCGCTCGCTTGAGATGGTTTCTCGAGCTCGCTTCCGGTTACGACGGTCACTGAAGACGCGATTCCGCGATGCGTCACAGGTATCCCAGCGTACGAAGCGGCTCCAATCGCCGAGGTGATACCTGGGATCACGACGAACGGCACTCCCGCATCGGCGAGTGCGATAGCTTCTTCGCCACCTCGACCAAAAACGAACGGGTCGCCGCCCTTCAGACGACATACGTTTTGTCCGAGCAAGGCACGTGTTACTAGCAAATCGTTAATCTCACTCTGCGAGAGTGCAACCGACCCTGGAGCCTTGGCAGCGGAAATTAACTCCGCATCATCGCGGGTGTTGTCCAGCAACTCCGCGGGAGCCAGTCGGTCATATACCACCACATCAGCGCGATGCAGCGCATTGAGACCCCTGACAGTGATAAGTCCGGGATCACCAGGTCCCGCCCCAACCAAATAGACGGTTCCGATTTTAGCCATCACGCTGTTGAAGCGACCGCCGCTTGAGGCAACAGGTCGCGGGCACCATCTGCGACTATCCGTTTGGCAACTCGCTGACCAAGTGCAACTGCTTCAGGTGCCGGTGCGGATTCTCGGTGGCGTATCAAATTTACACCGGAAGGATCAGAAACGACTACGGCGAGGGTGATTATGTTGTCATCGATTCGGGCATGTGCGCCGATTGGGGCACTACAACCGCCGCCGATGTCAGCCATGAATGCACGTTCGGCATCTACGCACAAACGTGTGCCTGGATGCTCAATGGCTGAGCAGAAGGCAATAGAACGCGAATCATCGCTGCGAGTTTGAAGGGCGAGGGCCCCTTGACCCGGTGCCGCGACGAACCACATACAACTGAGGTACTCAGACACGCGCTCGGTCATTTTGATGCGTCTCAATCCTGCGGCGGCCAGCACTAATGCATCGATAACAGAATCCTCGTCATCAAGCATCGCCAGTCTGGTAGTGACATTGCCTCGGATCGGCTTCAGAATGAGGTCGCCACGCTCTGCGTTGATCAACGCTCTCCGACGCGCACTGCCGGTTGCGATAATGGCACCAGGCGGAAGGTCATGCAGCCCACTGCCGTTCCTGCTGACGACGACGTCGCGCGGGTCCTCGCGGTAGGGAACACCTGCGATCGTCAAGCCTTCAGGCATCGCTGATGGAAGATCCTTGAGGCTGTGCACAGCAACATCGATTTCGCCGCGGAGCAGCGCGGTTTCTATCTCTTTGACGAAGACGCCTATGCCGATCTCAGAGACCGGTGCATTTTGCTTGATATCCCCGATGGTCTTGATCGAGACTCGTTCGATTTCGATGTTCTCGAACTGGCTTAGCAACGCGCCCGAGACTTCGTCGGCCTGAGCAATCGCTAGTTTGCTATCGCGGCAACCAAGGACTAACTTTCCACCCAAATCCGTCATGTCTAGGCATTCTATGCCCGATTGTTTGCTTCGGCGCGATGTTCCAAAGCTTCGACCAACATATCCCTCGCGGCATCCGGTTCTCCGTTTTGGAAAGCACGAAGCATGTCATCAGTTATCGATTGCGCCCAATCTTCTGGGGTGACCTGCAACTCACGCGAACGAACATCTTTTCTGACATCTGCCAACATGGGTCCCATGTCTGCCCATTGCAGGCAACGGCAGTGGTCGTGATCAGAAATTCGCTCCCGGAGACGGCGCGCTAAAGCCGGGCTGGTACCCGCGGTCGAAACCGCGACAGTGACATCTTGCCTTTGGATCAACGCCGGTGCGATGAAGGTGCACAGTGGTGTCACATCCATCACGTTGAGCAAGATGTTTCGTTCAGCGGCTTCAACTGAGATAGCGTGGTTAACGTCCGCATCAGATGTATCGGCGACGATGACAATCCAAGCACTGGCCAAATCGCCGCTTTTGTATCCCCGTTTGACCCAATTGATCTCACCAGCACGCGCCAAGGCTTTTAAGTTGTCGGAGGTGTCGTCTTCCGAACTGAACAAAGTGACTTGACCGCCACATTCCAAGAGGTACTTGACCTTGCGTTCGCCTTCGTGTGCGTCTCCGCCGAAGACAAGGCAACGACGATCTTGGATGTCGACGAAAACTCCGTAGTAACGAGGCATTCTACGTTCCTATCAAAGCCGCTGCGCGTTCCACATCTACGTTGTCGTCGACGAAATACCGCACACGCGTCTTCTTGTATTCCCGATGGCTGTACAAAAGTTGATAGTCGTTCAGCTCTGTTTCAGCCGCAATGTATCTTGCGATCTCCTCACATTCTTCGCGAGTGACTGCGTGAATCATCGTGAAATGCGAGAATCGCCAGTCTTCGTATCGCGGTCGTTCGTAACAGTGGGTAACTGCGGGGTGTTCGGCCATTTGTCGACCAACGGCCACCGAACGTTCCTCAGGCACGTTCCAGACCGCCATAGCGTTAGCTGAGAAACCTGCACGACGGTGATGCAACACGGCAG
>VXTA01000039.1 GCA_009837685.1 Chloroflexota bacterium
CCTCGGTACCCTGGTGGCTGCCAGAGCTGGGGTCGAATCGTTCGAGGGTGCGTCGGAAGCGTTAAATACGCTCTTGAGCCAAATCGCGTGGTCGGAGCCGGCGATTCCGTTGCTCAGCGCCTCAACTGGAAGGGAAATCAGGCGTGACGACTTGATGAATGTAGGACATTGGTCCACTCAACCCGATCAGGTGTTGGTGTCTGACGCGATTCAACGAGAGTTAACCTCAGCGCAAGTGGATTTGGTGTTGCAATTCGCTCAAGAGATCGATACGAGGATGCATTCGGATTGGCCTTCAGTAATAGGCGCTGTGGATGGTTCGGTAGATAACGAGTACGACAGACATTTGAGCGGTGCCTTCGTCAGCGCAATTGCAAAAGCATACGAATCTGGTCTCGAGCTAACGTGGGAAGGATTGTTCGCCGGCGAAAATAGGCGTCGGGCGGCACTGCCGTTGTACCCCTTCCAGCGTCGGCGACACTGGTTCTAGAACGATGTGAACTCGGGACGGTTCTCGCCGCAAATCAACGGACAATACAATAGGTCGCAGGGAATTTTTAGGCGAAAAAGGTGCTTAATCTCCTTTCAATTTAGAAGTGACGCAATTAATTGCTACAATCGCTCTTTAGCGCCAAGAAAATAACAGGAGGGTAAATACCCATGGCATCCACAGCGGATCGACTCCGTGCAATGGTGAGCAATAATCTGGAAGTTGACGGAAAGCCGGTCAATGTAGGGGACGATTTGAACGTCGGCCTTACCGACCTCGGCGTTTCGTCGGTTGACGTAGTGGCGTTCGCGAAACTGGCGAACGACGAGTTCGACTTGTCGCTTACAGTCGAAGATTGCGCGAACATCCCGACCTTGCAGGCATTGGTCGATCGAATAGACGGCTAAAACCGACAACCTGACTGAAATTCGATCCGTCGCAACGATTAGCCTTCGCCGAGTTATGGTGTTGGTCGTCGCGACGGATCAGTATGAACTCTCAATATTGACTAGTTGATTCGAAGATATGATTCCCGTTGATGAGCGGTGGTGGCGGGAATACAGATCGATTGATGATGTGGTTGTCTACAAGGTGGACGTGTCGGAGGATGAAAGTCGCGAAGCATTAGCGATACGTATGCTCGACGAGGAAGAGTCGGAGCGATCGCAAAGGTTCGTTTTTCCGGGTCCCAAACGCCGCTTCGCTTTGTGTCGGGCCGCTCTGCGTTCAATTCTCTGCCTACGCATAGGATGCTCGAATGATGATCTGAAATTTGGGGCGACTGATCAGGAAAAGCCGTACGCGCTCGTCCGGAACGAACCCATTGATTTCGGATTCAACGTCAGTCACAGTGGCGATTACGGTTTGATTGCGATAGGTGAAGCGCCAGCCTTGGGTGTGGATGTCGAGTTTCGCAGGCACCACCCAAACCTCAATTTACTGGTATCGACAGTCCTTAGCCCTGACGAGAAAGTACAAATCGCGTCCGTCAATGACCTCGGAGAAAAGAACAGTCTGTTCTTCGATTTTTGGACAGTCAAGGAAGCAGTGCTAAAAGCGGTAGGTGTAGGGATGTCTGGACCCGAACCCAGCGAGATCGAAGTCCCCCGCGAGATGAGAGAGGGCAGTCGTAGTTGCGTCACACAGTTTAGGCAGATCAGTAGGCGCAATTGGCAGCTGGTGAATCTGGGCACTGCAAAGTTCGCAGCCGCATTGGCGTATATGGTTGATTGAATGCAACTGGATTCGGCTGTATTTTCAGTATCAGTAGATGACTACGAATTCCAACAAGGTATGGAACCTGCCTGAACCCCACCAGACCGTGGATGTACAGGTCGATGAGGATACGTTTATAACGGTGCGGCGGCACGGCAACCCCAACGGTCCACGGCTGGTCATGAGCCATGGTAATGGTCTGGCGATCGATCTCTACTATCCCTTTTGGTCGCTACTGCTCGACGATTTCGACTTGGTGATCTACGACTTGAGAAACCACGGTTGGAATCGCGTAACCAGCATGAAGAACCACACGATGCCTGACTTCGCCAGTGATCACGATCTCGTCGTTGACGGGATCGACAGACTGTTCGGAGCCAAGCCCAAGGTCGGGGTCTATCACTCGGTCTCCGCTCTTGCGATGCTTTTGACTCCAAATAAGGGTACCCAATTCGATGGTTGGGTACTATTCGACCCTCCGCTCTGCAAACCCGGGCAAAGTTACTTCGATTTCGATGACGTCGCTGAGAGGGTCGCAACGTTGGCGAGGCAACGGGCTGCTCGCTTCAACACCTTGGAAGACCTGTCTTCAGTCCTTCCCTATCTGCCTAATTTCCAAAAGGTTGTGCCCGGTCTGCCTGATCTGTTCGTGAGAACTACGCTCAGAGCCACAGATGATGGATCCGGTTTCCAACTGCGTTGTCCAAGAGAATACGAGGCGCAGATCATCGAGTATGCGAGCGTGTATGCAGTCTTGATCAATTTTGCGTCTTACAAGTGTCCGATGAAGGTGATCGGCGCAGACCCTACTTTGCCGTACTCGTATCTGCCCACGCTCGACCTCAGCGATGCGATCGGCGTCGACTACGACTTTCTACCTGAGGCAACACATTTCCTCCAACTGGAGCAGCCCGAGGAGTGCGTCGAGACGATGCTTGAGTTCGTTGATCCTATCCTGCGACCATGATGGTCAGGATGTCGACACTTTGATACTTCTGATGCCTGACGGAAGACGCGTAGTGTCGTAGCAGGCGAAACGAAATATCGGATGGATCAACGGTTTCGGG
Organism: Chloroflexota bacterium; assembly: GCA_009837685.1. Taxonomy (GTDB): domain Bacteria; phylum Chloroflexota; class Dehalococcoidia; order Lucifugimonadales; family Lucifugimonadaceae; genus Bin127. The sequence goes on from VXTA01000039.1 coordinate 2,773, forward strand.
TTCGTCTTCAAGATAGGCAAGACGGTCCTCGATGTTGGTCTCATCCGAGACAGTAGTAAATTCCAATTCCGCATCTCCGTTCTCCGCGCGTGCCGTGATAATCAACCGGGTAGAATCGGGAGTCTGATCTGAATGTGCGGATGACAATACAGCCAATGCCTCTTCGCCGGCAGACCGGAGTTTTTCCGTTGCTCCGGACCCCCAGCCCATCTTGGATGCGACGCTTTGTAGAAACTCGTCGATTTCCCTTAATGCCGACAATTGCAAGGTGGTTTCAAGCCGTTGTGGTCGTGCTCTGGAAAGGTCTACCAACGCGGTCAGGACAATGGCGGTAGCAGTACCGACGGTAATGCCGTTTCCGAGCAACGTTCCCCACGGTTCCGGCAAGAAACCAGCCAAAAGATTTTCGTGCTGCATCCCTAGGCCTATCCCAAACGCGAGCCCTGCCACCATCGACTTCTGAGGATCCAGACCGGCTCGTACTAGGGTCTGTATGCCTTCGATAAATACGAGCCCCAGCGCGAAGACCAAAAAGCCTCCCAACACAGGATTCGGAATAGTCAGCAATGCGCCGTTGATTTTTGGTAGGAACGCAATCAACAGCAGGATGCCGGCCATCGCAT
>VXTA01000284.1:0-1818 GCA_009837685.1 Chloroflexota bacterium
GGCTTGAGAAGTTCGCATAATGGCGGCGGCGTGTTCGGCGACTTGCTGGCAGACGCGGCGGTAGATGGAGTGTTCGAGTTCGGATATCTGGTCGGCGGCGCGGAGGACTTGGTTTTCGAGGTCTTTCAGCTCGGGTGTGATGAAGCGTTCGGCGTTGACTAGGGTCTGTTTGCGTTCGAACTCTGACGGGACCTTTGACAAGTGGGAGCGGGAGACTTCGATGTAGTAGCCGAAGACGCGGTTGTGACTGACGCGGATGTTTGGGATGTCGTAATCTTGGCGTGCTTTGGCTTCGATAGATGCGATTGCGGAGCGGGCGCTGGATGCGGTTGAGCGGAGTTTGTCTAGGTCGTGGTCGAAGTCGGGCTTGATCATGCCGCCATCGGAGACGCGGAAAGGGGGATCTTCGACGATGGCGCGGTCGATGAGGTCGCGTACTTCGTCGTGGGAAGAGACTCCGTCGAAGAGGGGGGAGATAGAGGCTCCAGTATCTCGGTTGGTGGTAAGTTGGCGGAGTTCGGGTGCTTTGTCTAGGCCTCGGAAGAGTTGGCGGAGTTCACGTGGTTCGGATTGGCCGAGGGTCAAGCGGTTGACGAGTCTGGCTAGATCGGGGATTCCGGTCAGGTTTTGGTCCAGTGATGATCGGAGGGTTGAGGCGTTGTAGAGAGTGTTGACCGCTAATTGGCGGGTGTTGAGTTCGTTTAGATCAGTTAATGGTGCGGATAGCCAGTCGCGTAGAAGGCGTGCGCCCATGGGTGTACTGGTTGTGTCGAGTGTATTGAGGAGGGTTGGGCCGCCTTCTACTGTAGGAGTCAGGACTTCAAGGTCGCGCAAGGCAGCCGCTGGGATGTACATGTAGCGGTCTGGACGATGTCGTCGGAGGGTTGTGATGAATGGGAGGCGGCCGATCTGGGTCTGGGCTAGGAAGTCGATTGCGGATGCGGCGGCGATGGTTGCCAGGGGTTGGTTTTCGAGTTCGAAGGGTTCGAGGGTGTCGGTGTTGAAGTGGGATTTGAGGCTGTTGGCGGCTAGTTCTGGGTCAAGAGTGGATTCGTCTAGGGATCGGATGACGGTTTTGGATAGAGCGGATTTGCGGGAAGTGTCGTTCTTGGTGATGTCTTCGAGGAGGATTCGAGTGTCGGTGTCGACGAGGATTTCGGCGGGTTCGAGACGTTCCAGATGGTCAATGATGTTTGCGGCTGGCAACTCCATTGCGGCGAATTCGCCGGTTGATGCTTCGAGCCATGCGAGACCTGCTTGGTGGCCCTCGACGACGCAGGCGGCGAGATAGTTGTGCTTGGACTGTTCGAGAAGGGATTGATCGAGTACGGTGCCGGGGGTGACGATGCGGACTACTGCCCTATCGACGATGCCTTCGGAGTTGGGTTCCGAGGTGGTCTGTTCGGCGATGGCGATTTTGAGTCCGGATGCGACTAGTCGTCCGATGTGGGTGTCTAGAGAGTGGTAAGGGATGCCGGCGAGAGCCGATTTTTGTCCGCCTCCGACGTCGCGGGATGTGAGTGCTACGTCGAGGAGTTTGGAAAGTGTGCGAGCGTCTTCGTCGAAGCATTCATAGAAGTCGCCCATGCGGAACAGGAGGAGAGAATCGGCGTATTTCGCTTTGAATTGGAGGTATTGACGGCGACCAGGGGATAAGCGGCGGCCTGTGCCGCGACGCGATTTGGGGCGCGCGGAGTTAGAGGTGGTTTGGGTGTCAGAAGTGGTCATTAGCTCTGCACGCGATTTTAGATGCAACGAGATCGATAACCATCGGCAATGGCGAGAATGAGCAAAAACGCCCCTCGATGCGAGACCGAG
>VXTA01000284.1:1918-3393 GCA_009837685.1 Chloroflexota bacterium
ATAACCATCGGCAATGGCGAGAATGAGCAAAAACGCCCCTCGATGCGAGACCGAGAGGCGTTTTGTTTACCGGTTAACGGTTGACCGTTGTTACTCCACGGGTTCCAAGTTGAGGAAGATGTGGAGGCCGGTGCGGTGCCAGAATCCCTCGTGGACGTACTGGTTGTCGTTGTGAGGCCACGATTCCTCTGTCCAGTACGTGGTGTTCATCGGCAACGTGATGATCGTTGACGTGAGCGGGATGTCGGGCAGCTCTGGGAGCCAGATCTCCATCGCCTTGCGGTAGAGCGGCAGCACGCCGGGGCTGTCTTCCGGAAGTGCGGTCATCTGTTCGACGTAGGAGTCGAACTCTTCGTTGCACCATCGGTAGAAGCCTGGGTATGCGATGAATCCGATTTCACCTTCGGTCACGAGTTCGCAGCGGTATCCCTTGAGTACGGGCTCAGGGTCGACCATGGAGCCGTGTCCCCAGATGAATCCATCGGCGTGACCTTGGAAGATCTGGTCGATGAAGTCGGTCGGGGTTGAGAAGCTGGCGTCGAAACCGCCTCGTCGGAGGTTCTGCGTGACGACCGGTGCGGCCGGCGTGGTGGACGGGTGCTGCGGGAATGTCACGATGTGGATCCCGACGCGTTCGCCGTCTTTGACCCAGAAGCCTTCGCCGTCGCGGGTGTAGCCTTCGCCTTCCATGAGGGCAGCAGATTTCTCGGGGTTGTACTCGCTGGTGTCGTATGTCTCGAGCAGGTCGGCAACTTCGTCGTGGTACTTCTGCATCGGGGCGTAGTATGGCCACGGCAGCTGCTGCACGATTTGTCCGCCACCGAAACCGAACTCGATGACTTCGTCACGGTTGATGGAGTACGAGATCGCCCATCGAACGTTCTTGTTGTCGAACGGAGGTCGCTTGGTGTTTAGACCAAGGCCGACGGGCCACCAGTCTTCATATCCGAACGGCGGCTCACCGTAGTAGTGAGTCGTCATGTTCGGGTTCTGCGCCACGACTGCCTTGTAGTTAGGCACTGTGAGCGAGAAGGCCATGTCGATCTCGTTGGTGATCAATAGCTGGGCCATGGTGATCTCGTTCATGCCGGGCAGGAAGATGAGTCGCTCGACCTGAGGAAGGTCCTGGAAGCCGATCTTTGCCGCCCACCAGTCATCTCGTCGGTCCCAGATCTTCTTCTCGACGTCGGTGTGGACCAACCGGTATGGACCAGTGACGACGGGCCAACCCTTTGCGGGGTCGTAGTGTCCGAATTCCGCGAGCTCGTCCTCGGGGACGTCCTCGAAGATGTGCTTCGGAATCCACGGTACGCCGATGTCGGCGCGGAAGATCAGCAGATCCCAGACGTAGCGCGGCGAGGGGCCGGTGAACTTGATGTGGACCGTGTGATCGTCGATGGCGGTGGCTTCGTCCGTCCACTGGTTGACGGCGCCGTGTCGTGCAGACAACGGGTTGGTGTTGGCCATGTTGAGCG
>VXTA01000131.1 GCA_009837685.1 Chloroflexota bacterium
TTTGGCGGGTATACCAGCGGGGCGAGGGTAGCGGGCGGAGGTTGGGCGGTTTTTGAGCCTATAGACCTTGTGGTCGGTCGGTGATGTGCCTGGGTGGGCGACGGCTTGGATTATCGCGGGTGCCGCGCCCATCTCGTCCGCAGCATACGCAGCCTCGTCTGATTCTGATCTGACGGTTTCAGGGTCGGGACCTTTCGGCAATACGGCGACCCCTCCTTGTTTAAGGAACGGCAGGGTGTATTCAGCCAAGACCGGAAGTTTGGCTACGACGCGGGCTGTGGCGAGATCGTAGCTCTCGCGAAGATTGTCGAAATGGGCGGCGATTTCGGCGCGTTCGTTGATGATTTCGATGCCATCCAAGCCGAGGTCTGCGACAACATGCTCCATGAAATCGCACTTTTTGCGGTTGGCTTCGAGCAGGGTGACATCGGCTTCAGGCAGTATCAGCTTCAATGGCAGGCCTGGTATGCCAGCGCCGGAACCAATGTCGATGATGCGACGTCCGTCGAACCAACCTGCTGTTGTCACGCTCCCGCCAGCTTGAACGGCGACCCTGAATGAACGGATGAAGAGCTGCTCGACGATCGCTTCCGGGTCTTTTATCGCGGTCAGATTAGTGCGACTACCCCACTCGATCAGCAACTCGCGATAACGCCGGAAGCGCTCGGTTGTGGCGTCATCGACCTGTACCCCGATGGCACCTGCCGCCTTAATTAACGATTCCAATACGTGTTCCCAATAGATAATCCGGGCAAATGCAGACAGGACTTTTTGTGCCGCATATGCGACTTAACATGATAACGACGGTTCGCTCTAACACTCAACGCGGGCTAGGAAGGTGTATCAGTTCATCATGAAGATTCTCTTAACTGGGGCTAGCGGTTTAATCGGCGGGGTCTTGCGGACGCATCTCGGCGAGTTTGGTCGGTACACGATTTCAGGTGTGGATGCGCGGGATGTGGACGACGATTCGCTCGCCAGCTTCACGCTCGCAGATTGCTACGACTACGATGCCATGTCTCCGGCTTTTGAGGGGCAAGACGCGGTGGTGCACCTTGCGGCCAACGCGCCAGTGGAGACGCCTTGGCCGGATGTCCTTCGCAATAACATCGCCTCGACGCACAACGTTTACGAGGCGGCGAGGGAGCATGGGGTCAAGCGCGTCGTGTTCGCAAGTTCCAACCACGCGGTCGGGAATTTCGAGTTGGATGAGCCGTACAGGAGCATCGGGTTGGGCGACTACTCTTTGATCGACAACGACCCGGCGAATATCGTGCAAGTAGACCACACGGTGCCTATTCGTCCAGACAGCGACTATGGGGTGAGCAAGGTTTTCGGTGAAGCGACGGGGCGGTATTACAACGAACACTTTGGGCTTGAAGTTGCTTGTCTACGGATCGGTAGTGTCGTGCCTCAAAATCGTCCGACGAACATCCGCGCCTACGCGACATGGCTATCGCATCGCGATCTGGCGCACTTGGTGGATCGATGTCTCAGCGCGGACATCAGCTACGAGATCTTCTACGGGGTGTCGAACAACCGTTGGCGGTTCTGGGACATCGACTACGCGCGCGAGACTATCGGGTACGAACCGCAGGACCGGGCTGAGGACTGGAAGTGAGGGGGCTCGGGATCGAGCAACAATCGCCCGATGTTATTCTTAAGCGGTTGTGGGATGAGGTCCCTCGCCTGCGCGAGGGCAGGGTTGCGGCGTTCCCCGCCCCGTTGGTGCAGCGGCCTAGCACGTCGGCCTTTCAAGCCGGAGATCACGGGTTCGAATCCCGTACGGGGTACCAGCTCCTAAGCGATTGTCAGGCTTCGTCGATGTCCGACTCGTCGTCGATCGCCGGGTGTTTCACGGCGTTGTAGATGAGCCATATCGGTATCGCGACGATGGCGAGTCCGAGCACGACGATGAATGTCCACGGCCCCCATCCCAAGAGGTCGTGTAGCAGGTCGTTTATCCATTTAGCGAGAGTCGGATCGACCGACTCGGTATGGTGCATCAGCACCGAGCTTGAAGCATCTGGCTCTAGTACTGGAGTTCGCATCGTCAGGTTAGGTCGCGGCGCTTCTTGCAGGGGCGTATCTGATGGAGTACTTCTTCTCTTGGATGGTCAGGATTACGATGCCGGCGATGAGCAAACATAATGCTCCGCCTGCGAAAGCGGGATCGTAGGTGCCCAATCGGTCGAAGGTCAATCCGAATAGCAGCACTGCTGCGCCCCCGCCCATCTGGTGCGAGAAGTTGATTAAACCACCTAGCATTCCGACGTTGCGGACGCCGTATACGTCGGCGGTCAGACCTGTCGTGAGCGGCACAGTTGCGAGCCAAGATGCTCCGCCGATGAAGGCGAACGCCCACATAGCCATTGCGCCCGGAAAGACGATCAACGAAACGAATGCCACGCCTCGAACCAGATACACGAGCGCCAAAAGATAGTGCCGTTGGATGTAGTCGGACAGCAACCCGATCAGCACGACGCCGCCAGCGTTTATCCCCATCAGGATTCCGAACGCCCATGCAGCGTCTGACTGCGAAATGTCCTCGCTGATCGCCCATCGCACGAAGTGGGTGGATATGCTCGCGGTAGTTATTCCGCAGACGAAGTATCCGATGGACAACTGCCACATAGGCCAAGATTTGAAGGATTCGGCCCATCGTTCGGCACCGAGTGGGCCGCCTCGCATCAATGCCTGAGCCCGGGAACGTTGCTCGGCCGAAGCCCGACTGTCTGTAGCGCGGACCTCACCGTCGGGCAATTGACCCAACTCATCGGGGCTGTTGCGAAGTATCAGCACGGATACAGGCACGCCCAATGCGAGGACGATTATCCCAGATACTACCCAGGTGGTCTGCCACGACGTGGCCAACATAAGTTGCGCGAGAAACGGGACCATCACTAGACCGCCGAGGGAGCCGCCCGCGGCGACGACGCTCATCGCCATGCCGCGTTTGCGCTGGAACCAGCGGGTTATCACCGCGCCGGAAGTGCCGGGCGACACACCGCCAGAGAAGAATGAGACGACGACGCCAAAGAGCAGGGCCAACATGAGGACGCCGTCGATAAGGGCCATCAACAGGTAGGACACGCCGAGGACGATTGTGCTGATGACGACGATCACCTTGCCGCCGTAGCGATCGACGATTTTCCCGAGAATCGGTTGCGAGACACCGTTGATGATCCACCCAATCGCGGCGGCGATCGATATATCGCCGGTGGTGACGCCCCACTCTTCCTCCCACGTGGCGACAAACACGCCGAAGCTTTGTCGGGTTCCGAGGACGAGAAACATGCCAAAGAACATGGCACCGACAACGTTCCAGCCGTAAAACACTCGCCGTCGGCGCACGCCAACCCGAGCGCGACGGGCTAGGCGGTTGGGGTTAA
>VXTA01000173.1 GCA_009837685.1 Chloroflexota bacterium
GATCCTTTTTGACTGACACATGGGGGCGCGCCTCCTTTGGGCGTCGAGAAAAGGGGCCCGCGCGTCCCCACCAACGCACACGGGAGAGTGTGTAAAAGGCACACGCGCCATCGCAACCCATTCATTCCAATCACATGCATCAACGGTTCTAACGCGTCCCGAATGTATAATCGGGATTCATCGAATCCGTGCTGTTTCGTGCGGATAAAGACGTGTTCATAACAGACCGAGTGGGTTGCAATTGAGAGACTACGAAATCGTGTGGATCCTAGGCGGCGGAGCCAGCGCAAAAGAGGGCGACGAGTCAGTCGAACGGGTTCGCGCGCTCGTCGGGTCCCTGGGTGGAGAAGTGGGTGACGTCAACCCGTGGGGCAAGCGCAACTTGGCATACCCGATTGAAAAGCAAACCGAAGGCTTCTACGTCGAGGCACAATTCAAGCTCGATGCCGCACGAACTCCGGAACTGGAACAAGCCTGCAACGCCGACCGCCAGATTATTCGCCATTTGATCGTAAAGAAGTAAGCACCTTGCCATAACCTCATGCCGATGTGTCGTCGCGAACTTGACGGCATACGAGGAAAATATGGAAGGTAGATACTCCCAATGTCACTGAATCAGATACTCCTAATCGGCAATGCAGGACGCGACGCCGAACTGCGATACACGGCAAATGGTCGTGCTGTCACGGGGTTCAGCATGGCGGTAAATCGCAGGTACCAAGTCAACAACGAGTGGCAAGAAGAGACTGAGTGGTTCAATGTCTCGGTTTGGGGGCAACAAGCCGAAAACGTGGCAAACCGCGTGCGACGCGGGGCAAAGGTCTTCGTTGACGGTCGACTGGCGACTCGTGAATGGACTAACCAAGCCGGTGTAACTCGAACAAGTCTGGAAGTTACCGCATATCGAGTAATCAATCTCTCCGGACGCGAAGAAGGCGAAGAAGGTGGATACGGATCGTACCCGCCTGCAGCACAAGAAACGCAACAAACGCAAGGCGGTGGCTCCTCGCCATCGCCTCAACAAGCCGCACCCGTGGGCGGAGGTTACGATCAACCGCCCGAAGGCGACGATTTGGAAGATCTGCCTTGGTAAACGAGCAACGCTCAGCACCATACGCAATCAACGTAAGCCCATAACAAACCCAACTTCGGTTTGAACAGCACGGAGAAAAGATGACAACAGGTCCGAGAACTAGACAGTCAGGTGGTAGCCGTCGCGGAGGCGGACCCGGTGGCGGATTTGGCCGTCGCCGACGCGGAAGAAACTTCCTGAAGGCCGAGGAGATCGACTACAAAGATGTTCAACTCATGCGCCGATTCGTGAGCGAGCGCGGCAAACTCGTCTCCGGTCAGCGTTTGGGTGTAACCGCGAAAAACCAGCGTCAATTGGCGCGCGCGATCAAGCGAGCGCAACACCTCGCTTTGGTTCCGATGGCACCTAACCACGTCTACGTAACCGGATCAGTACAACCCGAAACGTCAGCGAGCTCTGAATCCTCCGAGCCCGAAGGCGAAGTCGCAGAGCAACAATCCGAGTCCACACCGGAAGTCGTTGATCAATCTGACGACACCCAATCCGAAACTTCCGAAGAAGCGGCCGAAGAAACTCCGGAACAGAGTTAAAGCAGCCATCCGGAACGAACCGACAAACGCCGCGTTCGTCGATTCGCTTCCGATAGCCCTGTTTGGTGAGCGCGCAGGTAAAATGGCGTTTGTCCGGCACTTTCCGCGACCCCGCAAAGCTCGAACTCCGTACTAATGGCTAACGATCAGGAACGCAGCACCTTCTCCCACGCTCCGCTCGGCGGATACCGCGCGGGGCAGCGTAGTATCACCAACCGCCGCGGAATCTCGCGCTTCGAAATGATGCGCCGACGCGAGCGCGCCGCTCTCCGCAACCGCCCCTTCATAATCGGCGCTCTCGTTTTCGTACTACTCGTATTGGCAATACCCGCCTACGGCTTCTACCAGCGATACGTAGTTCCCCCAACCGAGATCGCCGTACAGGTCGAAGACCGGATCTATACCCGAGGCGATATCGTCAACTACATCCGCTTTTTCCAGCGACTCAGCGAAGACCTAGGTGTCCCCTTCGAACTTGGCACTTCCGCGTTCGAAGCCATGCAGACGCTCCAGTCCAACGAGATCGCTTACCACCTCGCACCACGATACGGTATCACCGTCGAGCAACACGAAGTCGACGCGCAACTCGAATCTCTCCTCGGCTTCGTCGCCGAAACGACCGCCGATTCCTCGATGCGTGAATACCGAACGAACGTTGAGGAAGCCAAGAAACAATTCCTAAACCGCATCGGATTGGACGAGGGCGTCTACCGCGACTTCATCCGCAAAGGAATGTTCAAAGATCGCCTCCGCGCTGAAGTCGGTAGCAATCTGCCACGCATCCAACCACACGCCGAGGTCTATCAAATCGTCTTGCAAGACGTAAGCCAAGGAACCATCAACCGAATAGAACGCGATCTAGCATCCGGCAGAGACGTCAGTGCTATCGTCCTTGAACTCTCAGAAGATCCTAACGTCCAAAGAACCGGTGGGTACATAGGCTGGCTTCCGGAGGGCGTGCGGACTGACCTCGACTCGATCCTTTTCGGACATCGCGCGAACGAAGACGGCTCGAAAGGCGAACGCATATTGCCACTCAAGCGCCTCAGCGGTGGTCGTTACGATGAAACGACCCAACTCTGGACCGCACACATCGTCTCCGATTTCACCGAGGCTCGAGAGATTTCCGACGAACACTTCGATGCCTTGGCAAACCTCGAGGTCGAGCGTTTCATCAACGAACATCGCCAGGACTTCTACACGTCCATCTCGCTAAACAGCGAGGTTTACGACTGGATAAACCGGCAAGTGCGGCTCAACGCGATCGTGCCGACCGCTACTCCTGAGTCGCCATTTACCTCCCTCGAAGACCTCGGCTCATCGTCCGGGCGATGAGTGATGGGGATTGATCTTCAGATGAATCGCCAAAACGCCGCCACCGGCATTGGTCTTCTGGGGGCAGGTGTCGTCGGTTCGCAAGTAGCGCGCGTAATTCTTGATCCTGATGCCAATAATCAACTGTCACTGAACGGAATCTTAGTCCGAGATATCGAACGTCAACGAGACGGCGTACCATCCGAACTCCTGACTACCGATCCCGAAATGGTTCTTAGTGATGACCGTAACAACATCGTCATTGAGGTCATGGGCGGCGAGGAGCCGGCGCGTTCCTACATGGCGGCGGCGCTCAGCGCGGGCAAACATGTCGTAACCGCTAACAAAGAAGCACTGGCGAAACACGGCGACGAACTCACCAACTTGGCAGTTCAGAACGGTGTCAGCCTGTCATACGAAGCCAGCGTCGGCGGTGGTATCCCCGTCCTCGCGGT
>VXTA01000164.1 GCA_009837685.1 Chloroflexota bacterium
GTCCTCATACGCGTGGGCGATCAGGTCAGAAGCGATCATCACATCGACACCCTTCTCCACCATCGTCTGTCCCCGCTGCTTCCAGATGCCGAGTTTTACTTCCAAGTAATCAGTCTCGTAGAGCGCATTCAAGAAGCGGTCTTGCGACTCCGCGAGCTTCGGATTGTCAGGCGATTCCTGCCTGATGTTGTAGTAATAGGTGCGGATCAGATCGCGGTCGCCGCAAAGCTTTTCTGCAAATTTCTTGTAATCGAGGTTTTGTTTGTCAGTGTTCTGTTTAAGTACGTGATAGAGGTTGCTGCCGTCGATAAAAATCATCACTCGACGGCTCCCGGCATTGCCGTTCGCTTGGTTGGTCATCGATTATCTTCCTTCTCATTTCAACCGCCTCCTCCTGAAAGTTGATCTTTGGGTTGCAATTGGATAGCCGCGAGAATAGTCCGCGGGACACCCCACATCCGTGCATCTTCTCCGTAGGCGACAGGAGAACTTGAAGCGATTGGCTTAGTCGTGATATTTAGATTCATTCCCCGTCGATATTGGGGACTGCATTCGCCTACATTCACGGTTAACAGTCTATCACACCCGTTGCAGTCCCTTAAAACCGATAGTTTTGCAACCAAACACAATCTTCTCAAAGCCATCCTGTTGAATCGACGCTACTTCGGGTTAAACTACTCTCTCAAGTATCCAGCGATACAAGCACCCGATTGGAGTGACAAATATGACGATGACAGCGACCAAGTCGATGGTCGGAATCACGGTACCCTCGCCCTGCGAGATGCCCAACGGCTTACAGTGGTACGGAGATGAGCTGTTCGTGATGGACCAGCTCACCGACAACGTATACGTGATCGACGAAAAAGGCGACGTCCTCAGAACCGTATACACCGGCACCGAGAACGGCTCCGGCATCACTGTCGGCGACGGCCACATCTGGACCGGATCAAACGGCACCACCGTCTCCCGCCCCTACCGCAGCACCGACACCCACCTTGGCTACGTCGTCAAGTGCGACATGGATACCGGCGAGACCGTTGACCGATGGCGAACACCAGACGGCGGCGGGATCCATGGAATCGAGTGGGACCACGACGAGAACCTGCTCTGGGTAACGGCGTTCAGCCCTAAGGCGATTATCCTCGTTGATCCGTCAGACAACTTCAAGGTCATCCACAAGTTCGAGGTCGAGCTGGAGCGTCTGCACGGACTCGCACTCGAAGGCGATGACGGTATCTGGTGCGCACACACGACAGACAACGTCGTAGTCCTCTACAACAAGGAATCCGGCGCCGAGATGGATCGCATCACGATGGGCCCTGAAGACCCCTTCATACATGGACTCTCCTCCAAGGACGGCGTCCTGTGGTTCGGCGACGCAAACTTCGCCGGCAGCCACGGAACCGCCACCAGAGGCGAACCCTCCATCGGAACCATCGCCCGATAAGTGATCGGTTTGCCCCCGTTCACGGGGGAAATGTCCGAAGGACAAAGGGGGCACACCGTCGCCACCTGCGAATCCCCTCTCCCTCGATGGAAGAGGGCTAGGGTGAGGGTACCCACCATGACCGTAGTCGATAGCCATCATCACTTCTGGGACTTAGACCTACGACCCTACGACTGGATGCCGGAAGGCAGTCCGTTGCGGGTCAACTATGTCCCCGACGACCTCCGTCCTCTTCTAGCGGAAGCTGGCGTTGACAAAACGGTCATCGTTCAAGCCCACGCATCAGTCGAAGAGACAAAATGGTGTCTCGAAATCGCCGAGAACACCGACTACGTCGCGGGTGTCGTCGGTTGGGTCGATTTGAGCGAACCTAATGTAGGCGAAATCCTCGACGATCTCCAGCAAAGCCCGTACTTCAAAGGCGTTCGACACCTCTGGGAGATGGACGAAGACCACGGCTGGCTCGCCGGGGATGCTCCGATCCAGGGTCTGAAAGAGGTCGAACGACGCGGTCTCTGCTACGACTTCCTCGTACGCCCATGGAACCTCCCTTTCGTCCCGCGCATCATGGAGCACGTACCTGACCTTCGCGCCGTCATAGATCACATCGCCAAACCCAACATCAAAGAAGGTGAAGTAGAACCCTGGCTAACCCGACTGCGCGACGTCGCATCCATTGACGGGATGCGTTGTAAACTCTCCGGTATGACCACTGAAGCCGATATGGACAACTGGACCAACGACGATCTCCTCCCCTACGTTCACCATGTCATAGGAATGTTCGGCGTAGACCGCCTCATGTTCGGATCTGACTGGCCCGTCTCAACCCAAGGCACCCCCTACGCCGGTTGGGCCAGCGCCGTCCGAGACATGCTCAAAAACCTGCCCGAAGAACAAGCCGACTTCGTATTCGGCAGAACCGCAATCGAGTTCTATCGTCTGGACGTATAGCCAACCGATATATCGAGATTAGCAGTCATCTTTGTGAACCAGTGAACCAAGACTCTTACCTCTTAGAGGCGCGGAAACTGACCAAGCTCTACGGCTCCGTCCAAGCCCTCGATTCCGCATCTTTCACTGTCGGCTCCGGCATCACTGGACTCCTCGGACCCAACGGCGCCGGAAAATCTACCGCCATCCGCATATTCCTCGGCCTAACCGACGCCACTTCCGGCTCCGCACTCGTCATGGGCGCCGATGCGCGCCATCCCGACGCTCGAACCCGTCTCGGCTACATGCCCGAGCACGACTGCCTCCCGCCGAACCAGTCCGCCGCAAACTTCCTCACCCACATGGCCGAAGTCAGCGGCATCCCACCATCCCGATCCCGATCCCTCGCCGCGGACACGCTCCGACATGTCGGACTCTTCGAAGAACGCTATCGCCCCATCGGCGGATATTCCACTGGCATGAAACAGCGCGTTAAGCTCGCCCAAGCCCTGGTACACGACCCCGTTCTCATCCTCCTCGACGAACCCACTGCTGGCCTCGATCCGACGGGTCGTACTGAGATGCTCAACCTCATCCGGCGCATCGCACGCGAGTTCGGCATCAGCGTCGTACTCTCAACCCACCTCATGCAAGACGTCGAGCGAACCTGCGACAACATCGTCCTTTTGGACATGGGACAAGTAAAAGAATCGTCAGACGTCAAGTCCCTCACCGAAGAGACCGAACTCATCTACGTCGAAGTCGCCAACAACCGCGACCGCTTCACCGAGGAACTGTCGGACCGCAACATCGTTCACACCTCTGAAGGCATCGCAATATCGATCCCAGACGTCGACGGCACAAAGTTCGACGCCATCCGCGACGCCCTCGTCGCATCCGAAGCCCGACTCGTCCGTATGGGTCCGCGTCAACGCGCGCTAATCGACCTCTTCCGCACAAACTGACCCGTGACCTCCGATCAAAACACCGAACGCACCGGTACCGTAT
>VXTA01000307.1 GCA_009837685.1 Chloroflexota bacterium
AACCCACAGATTCCACCTCTTTCCCTCTACCCTTCGACCTACGGGGGCGCACAACGTCACGACTCTGATTCTATCCCGCAGCCGACGATACACCTATTAACTAGAGAGCATTCGTTCCATGAACTGCTTTAGCCAGCGATGTTTCAGCCTAGCGGTTCCGAAAAGGTCAACATCCTAGTTGGGTTGTCGATCAACATGGTGTCGATGTCGGATTGGGATGTGCCGCGGGCGCGCATTCTAGGGACGACGCGGGCGATGATGTGGTCCCATCCATGTCCGCCCCATCGCTTTATGCGGTGTTTTGAGCAGATGTCATGGGCATGGAGTATTTGTTTGACGTGACCGTTCGCGATCATATGCTCAACTTGCTCGAGTCGATGCTGATCCGAGGCCATGTAGGATTCTGGGTTCAGCGGATAGTAGGTTGATTCGTGCCCCCACAGGTCCCAGTTCATATATGCGCCGGTCGCCGCAACTTCGTCTAGGACGCCGTAGTCAAAAATCGTTCGTTCAATGTGGCCCATCACCGTGTGCGAAAGATCTCCGCCCCAACGGTCTACCGCTTCGAGTAGTTGGATAGGTGCGTAGTTATCACGACCTGGGTGGATCAGCAGGGGAGCACCCGTTACCCGTTGCGCCATGACGGCGGCCTCGAGCGTCTTTTTCTCCGTCTCTTCCCAAGGCCATGAGTTTCCGATTTCACCGATGATGCCCGTCTTGATGCCCGTGTCTGCGACCCCTACTTGCACGTCGCGGATTATCCCTTCCGCCAGTTGTTCGACGGATGCGTTTTGGATATCTTCGCCGTGAGTCAGATAGACATAGTGTCCTCCCCCCATGACGATGTTCAGTCCCGTGCTGCGAGAAATTTGCATCAAAGCGACGGGGTCGCGCCCGATTCCAATAGAGGTCACGTCGACGATTGTGGAGCCGCCGGCGTTGAAGAATTCGCGCGCTTCATCGATTGCCACATCGACGTCTAGGAGTTGGAGGTTGTCAATGCTGCTGTTCCAGAAATGTCGGACCCACCATAGGTTTTCAATGCTGACGGGTTCTTGCATCCGTTTAAGGTTGGTGGCGCCGGGTCGCTCTTGGAGAACAGGGGTGAAGTCGATCACCAAATGTTCGTGCGTGATGGTGGCGCCCACATCGCTCGGTTCTATGGGACCTTGGACGGTTTGGACTTTGCCTGCGATCGAGACCGCCATGATGACCTCCTTTTTGATGGGGCATTCGGAGTTGACGGAATTGTATGAAGGCTACAGGTCGCGCCAACTGTGTTGCTGTTCCCAACCTAGGATACGTTTGGCTTTTGCCGGGCTGATCGCGGATGTGAATCCGGGCAGGGGAGTGCGGATCTCGGCTTCTGGATAGGCCATCGCGATCGCTTCCTCCGTTGGCACTTCCAAGAACGTATCCGTCGCGTTGATGAAGAACGCCTCGTGACCGTCCCACTCTTTTTCTATCGCCAACCGACATGCCGCCGCCGATTCTTCGATGTCGGAGTAGCCCCAGAAATCCATCGCATTGCGGCGCATCGGATTAGTCAGGTTAGTTCCTCCCGCCTTCTTGCGCTCAAGCTGCTCGTCTTTGTGCCCGAGCCAGTGAAAACGCATCGAGGCTATCTGCATCTTTCCCGGATTACGGCGGATAAAGGTGTCGGCCATAATCTCGCCGTACCACTTCGACATCGCATAGGAGTCTTGGCAAAGAGTTCCCTGTTCCTCATCAAGAGGGAAGTAAGGACGGGGAACGCGGTTACGCGAGAAGGCGGCTCCGATTGCATTGATGCTCGAGGCCATGACGATGTTATAAATGCCATGTTTCTCCGCCGCCTCCAGCACTGCCCAGTTCGACATCGTGTTTACCCGTAGAACTTCCCACTCCGACGCGATCAATGGATTGGGTATCGCGGCCATGTGGATCACTTTGTCACAATCCTCCATCACGCGCATGGCTTCGTCGGCGTTAGTGACATCCGCCGCTATGAACTCGAAACCGTCAGTAGATTTGGCAGCTTTGCGGTCGGTGCTTACTACTTCGTAGCCGTTGGCCAATAGATCTTGGATGATGACTTGGCCCATCTTTCCTGAGCCGCCGGTAACTAGCACTTTGGTCATGGGATGTAAAGTTTCCTTCTACTCAGATCCGTTTGAACGTGGCGTTTCTGCAGGCGAGGGTTCATCGAACGGCTCACCAGCATCCTCGGCAGCCTGCTTGCGAGCCATCCAATTGATCCAACGCTCGCGTTCAAGTTCCGCGCCCTCTTCCCGGCCCTTTTCAAATCGATGTTTGAGGTATTTCTCGGCGAATATCAATGCGCTCTCCACGATGGTTGTGCTTACGGTCGCTGCTACTAAGATTATCGAAACAGCCCCTTCGATCACCGAGTTCGTAAAACCAATTGCGTCGCTCCGATGATGCAACGGCAATTCTTCAGTCGCACGCAACGCTAAGCCCAGAGCGCACAACATGATGAAGAATAGGAGATGCCACGGGATCCAATCCTGCGGTATCGGTCTCAACCACCTCAATATTTGACTCCTATTGTGTTGCAGAACCGTCTCAACGTACGTTAGGGCACGTCGGACGGTTCGTTGGAGTCGGGATGGCGAAAACCGTCGATAGTTCTTAGGAGTGTCTAGAAATCCGGCTCCATACTGACGCTTAGCCAGCCGATGGGGCCGCGATCATCGGCATACCAAAGTCGGTTGTCTTTGATGGTCATGCCGTGGACTTGGACTGGGTGCGGCACGCGGAACACGTCGTAGCAACGTCCATCTTCAATGCGCTGGCGGCAGACGATGCCGAACGACGTGTCGGAGACCCACATGTGCCCCTCTTCCTCCGCAAACGCGATCCCGTGAACGCGGTAGCCAGGCGCCTTGAAGCGGTGCACTTCCTTCCAAGTTGAAGCGTCTACGACGTGGACGAACTGAGACGGCGGCGACGCGATGTAGATGTGTCCATCTTTCCACTCAAGTCCATGGTCGCCGGTAGGCTGTGCTGCGCGGCCCATGGAATCATCGAAATGCTCGCGGGTGGCGTTAATGCCAGCGCCGGGTGACGGGAACTTGTCGATCGTCGCACCAGTCTCGCGGTCCACAACGAAGATGTCGCAAGAATAGGTCGATGCGATCCAGACGTTTCCATCATCGTCGAGCGTTATGCCGCTCGAATGCACAGTCTCCGTCGGAGCTTCGAATAGCGTCTCCCCAGTTTGCCAGTCGAGTTTGTAGACGTTGTCGTTGCCTTGATCTATGTACCAGAGCCCATCGTCAGCCGCTTGCAAACCGTTCGGTTTTGGCCCGGGCGAGACGAACATCTGGATCGGATCGGCGACTTTGTATGCCATTACTTAGCTC
>VXTA01000320.1 GCA_009837685.1 Chloroflexota bacterium
GGGTTCCACCGTGTTGAACGCGGTGGAACAAGAGCCGGGAATGGTTCCGGTTGGAGGTGCCGATCTGTTCGCTGGTGCTAATACGACTGTTGAAACCGCTAGCGGAAACGAACTCCCGCTGGCCAAGGACCTTGAGGCACTCTTCATGACCGTGAAGCCTGACGTAGTAGTCGACTTCACGAACGCGGAAGGCGGTACGACCGCGATGCGGACGTGCATCGCAAGCGCTGTTCGATGCGTTTCCGGTTCGACGGGCATTTCGCCGGAAGAGCTGTCTGCGATTGGCGATAGCGCATCGGAGGTCGGCGTGGGTGTTATCTCGGCATCAAACTTTGCGCTGGGATGCGTAGTCTTGATCCACTTGGCGCGCATTGCGTCAAGTTACTTCGACTATGCGGATGTTATCGAGAGTCACCACGAGATGAAGATCGATGCGCCGTCTGGCACCGCACTGTCGATCGTTCAAGCGATGCTCGAAGGTAAAGGCGGCGATTTCGATCAGAACATCGTCGAGAAAGAGTTGCTTGCCGGAACGCGTGGCGGCTCGATGGGCGGCATCAATGTCCATAGCGCACGAATGCCGGGTCGCGTGGCTCGCCACGAAGTCGTATTCGGTGCGCTGGGGCAAACGTTGACTCTGCTGCACGATTCTGTTGATCGCCAGAGCTTCATGCCTGGTGTGATGCTTGCGGTACGCCGCGTCATAAACGAAAAGTCCATGGTCGTCGGCCTCGACAAAGTGCTTGATTTGTCGGACTGAAAGACGTTGCTCGAACACAAAACGAACCGAGAATAGGTTCGATCCGAAGCCTCAGGAGATATAGATGCAGGCGTCAGTTTTGGAAATCGCTATCGTAGGCGCAACGGGTGCGGTCGGTGCTGTTGCGCTTGAGTTGTTGGCCGAGCGTGGCCACCCGGCCGAAAAGTTGCGTCTTCTGGCGTCCAAGCGGTCTCACGGCAAGCGGATCGAGTATTGCGGTCAACTGTTGACCGTGGAAGAGGCAACGCCTGAATCCTTTGACGGTGTTGATGTAGCGTTTATATCCGCGTCGTCTGATGTGAGCTTGGCGTTGGCACCTGAGGCTGTCAAGCGCGGGGTGTTGGTGATCGACGACGGGTCGGCGTATCGAATGGACCCGGCTGTTCCCCTCGTGGTTCCGGAAGTCAACGGTGCGGATGTCGAGTGGCACTCCGGCATCATTTCAATACCGAACTGCACGACGACACCGCTGGTTATGGCTTTAGCCGCGCTCAGAGGCCTAGTCGAGATCAGTTCCGTTACGGTTTCGACCTATCAGTCGGTAACCGGAACTGGTGCGGCAGCGAGAGCAGAACTCTTGAATCAGTCGCGTGAGATGTTGGGAGAGAAAGAGGTGTCGCCGCCTAGGGAGTATCCTCATCCGATCGGGTTCAATCTGTTGCCGCAAGTCGACGACTTCATTGATGAGGGATACACGAAGGAAGAGTGGAAGATGGTCAACGAGTCTCGAAAGATTCTCGCCGATCCGGAGTTACGCCTAGCGTCCACCTGCGTTCGTGTCCCAGTTGAGGTATCCCACTGCGAAGCGGTAACGGTCGAGTTCGATGACCCGATATCGGTCGATGAGGCGCGAGTGGCAATCGCTGAATTCCCCGGTATAACGCTCTTGGATCGACCGCATGAATCGGTCTATCCGATGCCTTCGAACTCTGCGGGCGAAGACGATGTGATGGTCGGTCGGATTCGACGAGATCTCGCGCACGAGAACGGCGTTGTGTTCTGGCTCGCGGCTGACAACCTGCGCAAAGGTGCAGCACTCAACGCGTTGCAGATCATGGACGAGTGTGTAAAGCGAAACTGCGTCAGCCCACGTGTTGCCTCCGCAGCCTGACCCGGCACAACCGTTCCGACATCGACGGCCTATCTCGAACCACGTCTGAACTCATGACGTGATGTAAGATTTGGGGCGTAAGGGAGTTTGAAATGGCAGAGATCGGACGAGTTCTAACAGCAATGGTCACCCCGTTTACCGAAGAGGGTGAAGTCAACTATCCCCAGGCTCGTAAGCTGGCAAAGTCGTTATTGGCATCGGGCTCGGATGGACTAGTGATCGGCGGTACGACAGGTGAAGCTCCTGCGATGTCGGACGAGGAACGTTTAAAGCTGTTTGCAGAAGTTAAGGATGCGATCGGAGATTCTGGTGCAGTCGTAGCTGGCACCACAGACAACAACACGTACCGCTCCATCGAATTGTCGAAAGAAGCTGAAGCCGCGGGTGTTGACGCGATCTTGATGACAGTGCCGGCGTATAACAAGCCAACAATGGGCGGACTGGTCAAACACTTCATCGCCATCGCTGAAGCCGTCTCGATCCCTGGGATTCTCTACAACGTCCCCACCCGCACCGCACTCAACATGACCGCGGCAACGACGTTGAAATTGGCAGAAGTTCCAAACATCGTCGGCGTCAAAGAAGCCAGTAGCGATGCCGACCAGATCGCGTACGTTATCAAAGGTTCGCCGGAAGGTTTCAACGTCTGGTCAGGCAATGACAACGAGACGTTCTCGATAGTTTCGACTGGGGGCTACGGCGTTGTTAGCGTCGCGAGCAACATCATGGGCAATCAGGTCAGAGGATTGATCGGTGCGGTCTTGGAGGGCGACGTTGAGCGTGCCGCCGACGAGCACCTGCGGTTGTTGCCGATCTTCAACGCGTTGTTCTTCATCACGAACCCAATACCGGTTCGTTACGCGATGAACCGTTCCGGGTTCAACGTAGGACCTGCGCGTCACCCGATGCAAGCCGACGAGGGCGAGATGGCGGCCTTTGCGGCGCAGTTCGATCCGATCATGGATCAATACCAGATCGACCTGCCCAACGGCTAATGTTGTCATGACGGACGTGTCGCCGGAAAAAATCATCGAAGATCTCGGCGACGGGTTGATCATGCGTTCCGCGCGCCGCGAGGAAGCGGACGCGCTCGCTGAATTTTGTGCCAAGGTCTTCATCGACGAAGAATCAGGCACCGAAGCGTATTGGATCGCAGAGTGGATTCGCGATCTCGTCGGCAAGCCGCATCCGACCCTGAGCCTCGACGATGTCATCATCGTCGAAGATGTCGAAAAAGGACGCTACGCATCAACGACGACGTACCTTACGCAGACGTGGAGCTATGACGGCATCGAATTCGAGATCGGACGCCCCGAGATCGTCGGTACCCACAGCGATTACAGAAGTCGAGGTCTAGTAAGAAAACAGTTCGACGTCATGCATCGATGGGCATCGGAACGCGGGCACCACGTTCAGATTGTGCTCGGCATTCCGGGCTACTCCCGCCAGTTCGGGTACGAATACGCCTTGCATGCAGAGGGTGGGCGTCAAAC
>VXTA01000230.1:0-1580 GCA_009837685.1 Chloroflexota bacterium
CCTTTCGGCGTGACGTTCGTCAAAACGTCCCCTGGCGGTGCATACAGTTTGTTACCCAAATTTTAGTTGATCAGAACTTCGTCGTCTGCCAGTGACGCCAAATCAATCTCGTCGCCATTGACCGAAGGCTTGAGTTCGAACGGCGATAGCCTGCTGTCGATGCCCGGTCCGCCTTGGGCTTGCGGTTTGAAGTTCCCTAACGAGCCGTCTACGTTATAGCCACGGACGGTAGCACGAGCCTCTGTCAGGCGAGTGCGTTGATTGAGAACCGGAGCGGTTTCGGTGCTGATCGGCATGATGCCGTCAACACGTGGATCGGAATACAGCTTGACCGCGATTTCTTCAATCTCTTCCGCAGTGATCTTTGGATCGTCCAACACCCCGAAAGCCGGTTTGCTGATCCTGATATCCGTGTCGCCGATGCCTTCTAAGACCGCGTTTCGGATGCTCCCCGTGATCGTGTCGCCAATCGCTAGAGATGCCGCAACGATCGTCGATGAGAGCATCAGACCGACAATGATTAGGATGCTCTGAGTTCGGCGGCGCGGGATGTTCCGTAACGAAAGCTTGATGAGGAATCGGTTGCGGATTGCGATGATTGCGATCACCAGTATCAGTATTAAGAGCGTCGCCGTGAGTCCAGCGGCGATGTACTGCATTTGAAGTCCGAATAGCGTTTCCATAAATGGGACCTTGATTTTTCTGAATGATCAGGCGATCGAAAATCTAGCTATCCAGCGCTCTCGCCTGTCCGTGCCGTTGCGAGGTCAGATTGTCGTACCGCTTCTTGATGGCCGTCATCCGTGATCTTGCCGTCAAACATTCGGATCGTGCGGTCCGTGAGCGCCCCAACGTGTTGAGAGTGGGTGACAATGACGAAAGTCTGCTGTTGCTCCAAGTTAAGACGCCTCAGCAATTCCATGATCTCGTCCTCATTCGAGGAGTCCAAATTGCCCGTGGGTTCATCTGCCCAAACCAGTGCTGGGTCGTTAGCCAGTGCACGTGCGATGGTGACCCGCTGTTGCTGACCTCCCGATAGTTCCGAAGGTGTGTGGTCCGCACGGTCCGCAAGGCCCACTAGCTCCAGCTTTTCCATCGCCTTTTTGGATGCCTTAGCTTGCTTGACACCAGTAAGAACGAGCGGCAATTCCACGTTTTCTTGAGCGGTAAGAACCGGTAAAAGGTTGTACGACTGAAAGATAAAACCCATCGTGCTGGCGCGGTACTCGCTGAGGTCGTTGTCCGACATCTCGGCGATAACGTTGCCAGCTACTTTGACCTCGCCGCTCTCAACTGTATCGAGTCCGGAGAGACAGTTGAGCAGCGTGGTCTTTCCAGATCCGCTCGGCCCCATCACCGAGACCATTTCACCCTTTTCAACGCTGATATCGACACCATCCAATGCTCGCACTTCGACGTCACGCGTACGGTAGACCTTCGTGACGCCGTGCGCCTCAATGATGGGTTGCGTTTCCATGGGAGGACTCCTAGAGAAATCGATGTCGCAGAAATTGATATGGGTTGGATGCTTTAACTTTCCAACGCTAGTTACGACGCAAATTACAGTTCAGATTGGGAAG
>VXTA01000230.1:1590-3358 GCA_009837685.1 Chloroflexota bacterium
ATTGGGAAGTTCGAACGAAATCGTCGACTATCCCAAGTATAAATCCGCCAACACGTCGTCAATCGAAACGAGGGCGATTCTCGCAGCGCAAGATGCCGCGCGTTAGCGTGATGCCGGAGCTAGGGTTTGACAGCTCGACAGGTGAAGACCGGCCAATGGAATTCAAAGTCGTCAACGTCGATGCTGGAGATCCCGTACTCGGTCTTGACCGCGTCCGAGGCGTCGGCAAAGTCGAGGTGCAGACCTCTAACAACGTCATCTAGACTGCCGGAGCGTTTCACCCAGTCCCAAAACGTCATGTCTACCTGCGTTGGAGTCGAATGGGTGATCTCGAATCCGGCGTCCGCGATTAGTGTTCGCCATTCTGACGGAGCCGGTGCCGCGACGTGAGACGGATCGCGAAGCGCTTCGACTCGCTGGTGCCATTTGGCGAGTTGGGCATCCTCAGAAGTCGTGGTGTCGCAAAGCAGAAACACCCCCGTACGATTCAGAACTCGGTAGACCTCCGACAAGAACTTGCCGATGTCGCGGAAGTGATGAGGCGCAGTTCGACAGGTTACGAGATCCATCGATTCATCGGGGTATGGGATATCGTGCGCGTCGATAGCCTCGAACCGCACGTTTTTCAGTCCGCGTTCGGCAGCGATCGCACGGGCTTGGTCGAGCATCCCATCGGCGATGTCTGATGCGATGACCATGTCGCAAAACTCGGCGACCGCGAACGCAGTGAACCCGGGACCAGTTGCGATATCAAGCCCTAATTCGTAATGGCCTAGGGATGCCCATTCGGTGAGAATTCGTAGACTGTCTCCGCGGGAATGCGGGACGCTAACCGCGTAGCTCGCGGCTTGGCGGTTGAACTGTTCTTGAGCGTCAGAAGGTCCGACAGTCACGACAAGTGCTTCATCATGAATTCAACGGTTCGATCCATAGATGTTGTAGCCGCTGCTTCGTTATAAACCTCCGGACGATCATCGTTGCAGAAGGCGTGTTCCGTGCCGTCGTAGATGAAGAACTCGTTTTCGACACCAGCTGCGGTGAGTCCATCTCGCAATCCGGGAACCGCGTCAGTCGCGTCGTCATGTTCAGCGAAGTGGCCTTGGATAGGACATTGAATCGAATCCGGGTCTGGCAGCCCACTTGGTAGGACGCCGTAGAAAGGGGCACCGGCTTCGATAGCTCCTTTGGAAGCTAGAAGGAGTGTCATGCCACCACCCATGCAGTAACCGAGGCAGCCGACTTTCCCACTTGAGTTCGCATCGTGAGTTCTCAGGTATTCGGCAGCCCCGATCAAAACTTTCGAGGCATGAGGCATCTCAAGCTCGTGCATGAGCGTCATTGCGTGCTCTGGTTCAGTCGCGGCTTCGCCTTCGTAAAGATCGGGCGCAAGCGTCACGAATCCTCGTGCGGCGTACCGATCTGCCATGTTCTTGATGTGTTGGACGAGTCCCCACCATTCCTGAATCACGAGCAGCCCCGGTCCTGAGCCCGACGGTGGCAACGAGAGATAGCCTTTCGTCTCACTGCCGTTGCTTGGGAAAGTGGTCATCGTGCCTGCCATGGTTCGTATGCCCCCGAGTGCGCTTAGTCTATTGACCGTATTTTGGACGATTCCTTATGGAATAAGGTTTAGCACATGGAGAAGCTGCTAAGCGTTGCTATCGGTGGTGCCGCAGGAGCGTTGGCTCGCTACGGAACTGTGGTCGCGTATCAGCGGTTTGCACCGTCAACCTTTCCATTGGCGATCTTGACCGTGAATGTCCTAGGC
>VXTA01000038.1 GCA_009837685.1 Chloroflexota bacterium
TACATGAACTTCGGTCGGGGGCCTTGGAAACTGACCTTCACGGTCAGGTCGTCGACCTGTTCGATGGATTCAACGTCGCGCTGGACCTGCGCGCTTCGCCGAACGCCGGAGTTGTTGAGCAGGTATTCCAACGTGTAAGCCACGTCATGGGCGCCGAACGGAGTACCGTCGCTCCATGAGATGCCGTCGCGCAAGTTGATGGTCAACTCCGTGAAATCTGCGTTGTATTCCCAAGTCTCGGCCAACCACGGGTAGACCGTGTCGTTGAATGCGGAGTAGAAAGCCAAAGGCTCGTAAAGTAGGCCGGGGCCGTTCTGGTGGCTCGTGCCACCGTTGTAGATGTTCCAGATGTCGTGGTCGGTGTACCGTCCTGCGGCACCAACTCCTCCGGAGCCGCCCCATAGCAAGATCAACTGGCGTTCGCGCGGGATCCCCTCTTCCATCATCATCGAGTCGTCAACCATCGCAGTGACCTCGACCTCGACTACCTTCTCGACCTCGACTACCTTCTCGACCTCGACTACCTTCTCGACCTCGACATCCTGAACGACCTGCTTCTCGACCTCGACGACCTTCTCGACCTCGACCTGCACGGTCTGGACGACTTCCTTCTCGACCTCAACGACGACTTCGCGTTCGACCTCGACGGTCTGGACGACCTCGCGTTCGACGACCTTTTCGACCTCAACGGTCTCTACGACACGTTCCGGAGCTTGCGTGATCACACGCTCCACAACGACGGTTTCGACAACGGTCTCAGTGCCACCGCAAGCGATAACACCAACTGCGAGAGCCGCTGCCAATACCAGAGATGCCGTCAAAGTCGCTACATATTTGCGCATTGACTTCCTCCTGTTTTCTGGATTAGCAGTAGTTGTGTCCAAATAAGACACGTAAACAAACAGTCGAATTTTACTTGCTTTGTCAATCGGAGTCAATTGCCTCGGAAATTGACAAACATAATCACACACACTACAATCGGTTCGATTCGCCTCACTCACGCCTGCATCTAGTCTGCGTGGCACTGCAAGCGATAACGGGATGATGGAGATCCCACACGAAAATTGAAGCCAAAATGGTCCTAAAGTACATAGTCAGCCGATTGGCGATGTTCGTGATCACCATCTTCGTGGCTAGTACCATTATCTTTTTCCTACCTCGCCTCACCGGGCAAAACCCGTTAGAGGAAAGGTTCTACCAAGAGGCACAGCGCGGCGGATTCCTGGAGGATGTTGACGAAATCGTCGCTGCATTCGAAGAGAAGTACGGATTCGACAAACCCCTGTGGCAACAGTACTTCACTTTCTTGGGCAACTTGACACGATTCGATCTAGGAAGGTCGATCTTCAGTTGGCCCAAAACAGTGAATCAGTTGCTAGCCGAAACGATTATGTGGACGCTGGCACTATCCCTGCTCACGGCATTTATAGCTTTTGGTGTCGGAACCTTAATGGGTGCTTTGATGGAGTGGAAACGGAACAACACCTTCCTGATGGCATCGTTCTTCCCATTCATGATTTGGGCAGCGGTTCCCTATTTCATATTCGGATTGGTCCTCCTGACGATATTTTCTTTCGTATGGCCGGTTTTACCTGGCTACGGCGGGTATCAAACCGGAGTTCCTGGTTGGCCAGATTGGTCCAATTTCGATTTTCTGATCAGCGTCGTTAAACATGGAACCTTACCCGCGCTTTCCATCATCTTTGTCTCTTTGGCCGGTTGGGCCATGGGAATGCGCGGCATGATGGTGACGACCAAGGGCGAGGATTACATGCTGCTTGCTGAGGCGAAAGGCCTTCCTGGACGCGTTCAGTTCTACCGCTACGCGGTTAGAAATTCGACATTGCCGCAGTTGACTGGACTGGCGCTACAGTTAGGGCTGATAGTCTCAGGATTGTTGCTTGTGGAGGTTGTTTTCGCGTACCCCGGAGTAGGCGGGATGCTCCTGTCGGCCATTCGAATAAGCGACCACGCGATCATTCAGGGAACCGTTTTTGTGCTTGCGTTTGGTACTGCACTTGCCACTTTGATCATTGACATGCTTTACCCTTTGATCGACCCGCGGATTAGGTATGGAGCGGCTTAGAACGAGTATGGAATCCGCTCAGAGCGAACCTTCAATCGCACCAGTCGACGGCGCGCCCGACATCATCGGGCAAGCGCGACAATCGGTGTATCGCGAGCGCGTACTGCCAATTCTCCGGTACTTGCGTCGCAACCGTTTAATGGTGCTTGGGCTGAGTATTCTCGGCGGATTGGCGCTTTTGGTTCTACTCTCCTACGCGTTCTACAGGCAGACAGACCTTTACGGAGAAGAACAGGGCGTCACCGGATTGTCGACTGCATTGTCGGTACCGGCACGTGTTAAACCGGGATGGAACCCATGGGGAGAATTCCCACTGGGCACTGACGAACAAGGCAGGGACATTCTGGCTCATCTAACCGTCGGAACGCCATTAACACTGCGCATCGGCCTTTTAGCCGCGGCGATCGGAATCGGCGTTGGAATGGTCCTCGCTTTCATAGCCGCGTACGCGGGAGGATGGATCGATGCCGTCATCCGAGTATTAGTCGACAGCCTGATACCGATTCCTGGATTGACGATTTTGATCATCATCGCTACTTCTTTGACACCCGGCAAAGGATTAACTGTGGACCAGTTGGCCGTTGCTATCGCTGTTTTGGCGTGGCCGGGACCCGCAAGGGTTATACGTTCGCAAGTCTTGGTGATGCGCGAGCGCGGATACGTCCAGATGGCGAGGATGTCCGGAACCGGAAGCCTAGGCATCATCTTCAAAGAGATGATGCCGAACCTCGCACCATTCATACTCGCCAGCTACGTCGCCGCAGTAACCGGATCTATCCTCGCAACGATCGGCATCGAGACATTGGGACTCGGCGATATCGACGCGCCGACGCTCGGCGCAATGCTGTATTGGATTATCGAGCTCGGAGCACTGTTGAAGGGGCAGTGGTGGTGGCTGCTATCGCCGACCATCGTCATAGTTCTGCTCTTCGTCGGCCTATTCATGATTTCCGCCGGCCTCGACGAAGTCGCAAACCCGAGACTCCGAAGACGCGTATAGCCAACAAAACGCGGCCGCAATCCCAATCGAACTATCGACCACAGGTAATCAGATGACAACCGCCGAGGCAACAACCGCTGCAGTCAACGTAGACATTCACTCAGAGAATGTCTTGGAAGTCGAGAACCTCAAGGTCTACTACGACACTGATGCCGGTCAGGTCAAAGCCGTCGACGACGTTTCATTCACCCTGAAAAGGGGCGAGCGAATGGGATTGGTAGGCGAATCGGGTTCTGGCAAGACTACCATGGCG
>VXTA01000055.1 GCA_009837685.1 Chloroflexota bacterium
GGTCGATACTTGGCGGCCTGGACGGCGCGTTCCGCCTCGTCTTCATCTTTGACGTCGGGAACTACGATGCCGGTGAAGCCAATGTCGAGAACTCGCTTGACCCAGATCGGGTCGTTGCTCGGAATGCGGGCGAACATCGGTTTTCCAGAACCGTTGCCAGCGCGCAGGCAGTTGACCGCGGTCGATACATCGATTGGATTATGCTCGAAATCGAGAGTTACCCAGTCAAAATCAGTGGTGTGCAACAACGCCTCGATGACCGTCGGATCGCCGCTCGCCGACCAGGTGCCTAACGATGGCAACTTTTGGTTGAGCTTTGCTTTTACAGGATTGACGTCCATATTCTCAATTCCCTCACGATTCCACGCGCCCTACTGATGCATTGGGAGATTAACACAACGGGTTCGCATCGACTGTATGGGCAGGCGATAGACTCGTTAAAGTCCCCACTGATAATTGGGAGCGAAACGGTCTCAGGAGATAAAGAATGGCACGGCACTCGAAGCTCGAAGTTCTGAACGCAATGCACAGCATCGGAGTTGTCCCGGTCTTCTACAACGGCGACATCGAGAATGCCCAAAACATCGCTCGAGCCTGCGTCGCAGGCGGAATCCGCGTCCTCGAATTCACCAACCGCGGCGATCACGCCTGGGAAGTGTTCTCAAGCTTGGACCGCTTCTGCGCCGACGAGTTACCAGACGCCATCCTCGGCGCCGGGTCCGTTCTCGATGCCGGAACTGCATCGATCTACATCAGCAACGGCGCCAGCTTCATCGTCGGACCGGTAACCAACCCAGACGTTGCAAAGGCCTGCAACCGCCGCAAGGTTCCATACATACCCGGTTGCGGCACCGCCTCTGAGATTTCCAACGCCGAAGAGCTGGGAGCAGACATTGTCAAGATATTCCCAGGTTCAGCAGTCGGAGGTCCGGGCTTCGTCAAAGATGTGCTGGCGCCAATGCCATGGTCATCGATCATGCCCACTGGAGGTGTTGACATCACTGAGGATTCGTTGCGCCCTTGGTTCGAAGCCGGCGTATGTGCCGTCGGCATGGGCTCACGCCTAGTATCCAGCGATGTGGTCGCAAACGGAGACTGGTCGACGCTCGAGACGCGTAGCCGCGACGTTGTTGCGTTGATTGCCGAGATACGCGGCAAATAGACCTGCAAAGCATACGATTCACGGGCGCTAATCGTACATATCGACGCCCGAATCACACCGCCATTTCATCGTTCGAGCACGCAACCTGCAGGGCACGGTTGAAATCTACAACCCATGGTCCCTCGGTGCTGATGCGCACCGCCGTCCGCATACCTTCTAGCAGCTCGATCTCGCGTTCCCCGTCAAGGGCGATTGTGCCTCTCGATGCTTGAATCGGAACCGTTTCGTCCGGCTCGATAACCTTCCATCCGGCGATCGGCACCTTCCGAACTATACCGGGAGCGATCGGCGCGACCACCGTTTCTCCGCCGGATTGGCCAGGTTCCGGGAAGCTGATATGCAGTCCCCATGCTTCATCAATGGCGATTAGCGCGAGTCGTGCTCCGATGGAAGCGATCCCGATGCTTGATGCTTCGGCTCGGGTCAGGAACACGGCTTCTAACGTACCGACATCCCATAATGCGCGGGCTCCGATCATGGTCTGGCGCGAGACTGCGGCATCCACAAGCGCGATGTCCCGAAGTTCCCCATTGACGATAATCTCGATCTTCTTTGAACGACGACACGTGAGATCCCGAATATCAGGATTCTTTGCAACGGTCGCGGCTGCGATGCCGGCCAACGTGCCTTCGATCTCCTTGGGAAAGACGTTGTTGGTACCGGTCGAGATCGGTGCCAATGGCACGTCGCCGCATCCCTTGGCGACCAACCGATTGGTTCCATCGCCTCCCAGCGTCAGTATGCAGTCGGCCCCGGCGTCACGCATGATTTGCGCTGCAACCGTCGAGTCGCGTTGGCTACCGGTTGGCGTCTGATCAATGAACTCCGATTGCATCGTCTCCTGAGTGTCGGACATGGCGTTTCGCGCCAGACCAGCCATGTCCGGCATCACGATCACTTTGGTCACTCCATGCGATTGGAGACCTGCGAAAACTCGCCTCAATATGTTCGACTTCTCCTGGTTGGATACGACGCGGCCCTGCGCTACCAACCTTCGGATATCTTTACCCGCAGCGGGGTTTGCGATTATGCCTACAGTGGGCATGAGAGATGCATTTTGACAGCCATGAACCGGTTAAGTTCGGCCATCAGCTAAAGCGTCAGCCAACACTTCAGCGAGGAAATGCGCAGGCCGTTGAAGCTCATCTTCGATCTGTTGCTTGCAAGAAACGCCTGTAATCGCGAACTTGGTGTCGGCTCCTGCTTTGCGTAAAGCTGGGAACAGTCGATCTTCCCCGACCTGTTGCGATACATCGTAGTGTTCTTTGGCGTATCCGAACGAACCCGCCATGCCGCAACATCCAGCATCTATGAGTTCTGCTCGGAAGTTTGGCGGTTGGTTCAGCGCGTCAACGGCGTGGGTGGCGCCAATCAGCGCGCGTTCGTGGCAGTGCACATGCAGCATGATCTCGGCGGGTGCATCGCTCCAAGCGATTTGCTGACCACCATCATCGAAAGCCTCGACCAAAACCTCTTCGAGCATCACCGAAGCATCCGCGATACCCTGCGCCGCGGTATCCGAACCGAGCAGATCCGGATATTCGTCCTTCAGCGTCAATACGCAGCTGCTCTCGCAACCCACGATCTTTGCGCCCGCCTCAACGTACGGCGTCAGTGCCGCAACGTTCCCCTTAGCATTCTCGATGGCGCGATCGAGCATTCCGGCTGACACCATCGGTCGACCACAACAGACACGATCAGCTAGATGCACTCGGTAACCGAGCGCCTCAAGCAGCTTTATCGCGCCCACACCCGATTCCGGATGATTGAAGTTCATGAAGGTGTCGTGAAAAAGCACGATATCGCCTCGCGATCCGGTCGTGTTTGGGCTACGTCCTTTGAACCACTGTTCAAACGTCTTGCCGACAATCTTGGGGAGTTTGCGGCGTCGGTCGATACCCAAAACCTTTTCGGACGCCCATCGCGCAGGGGCTGATCTGTTGACGAAGTTGACGAGTGGAGCTAGCGGCCCAGGTGCGAGGGCATTTAGGCGGTGGATGTCGGCGACGAGCCTCGAACGCAGAGGCACATTGTGCGTCTGGTAGTAAAGGTCGAGGAATTCGTACTTAATCTTCGCCATGTCGACGTTCGACGGACATTCCGATTTGCAGGATTTGCATTCCAAGCAAAGGTCCAGGACCTCGTACATCCTATCGGAGCGGATT
>VXTA01000096.1 GCA_009837685.1 Chloroflexota bacterium
ACCGTAGACGCCCCAGAATGCCCAACTGCGCCTACACCATAGTCAGCGAAACATCCAACGGCAGATGGACCGAGTGGGAACGTTGGCACTCCGACCACTTGACGACATTAACGTAAGACGTGTCCGAATAATCCATTTTTGTGGTATCAAGTATCAAAAAGCGTTCATGTGCTCCGCGCCACGTGCAACACCAATGACATACGCAACTGTCACGCTCCGAAGAGAACCAAAAGATTGCACCGTTGCAGTAGCTGCGCTTGGCTCATAAGATGACCCAAATGCCTCCAAGATTTGATCGGGCTATTCTCATAGCCATGCCCTTAATACCGATCGTGATCTTACTGGCCGTCGCACTATTTTTTATCGCCGCCCGATCCGGTGGAACGCATCAGCCTACTCCTGACCTAATGGCCGAAGCCGCACTGGGATCGCCAGATGGCGATCCTGTAGGAACTGTTACTTTCCGGCAAACTAACGCCGGAGTATTGATTATGGCTGAAGTGAACGGCCTTGCTCCAGGTGGCCACGCCCTTATCGTCCACGAGGTCGGTACATGTGCACCCGACTTCAGCGCCGCTGGTGATCACTTCAACCCTGAAGATGCGGAACACGGATTTATCCATCCGTCTTGGAAGCGCGGTGAAGGAACCCGAGGTCATGGCGGAGACCTGCCCAACATCTATGCCGCATCCGACGGCTCCGCGCGCGCCGATTTCTTTACGGTTGGCTTCACCTTGGACAGCGGTCCACGCCATTCCATATTCGATGCTGACGGATCGGCGATCATAGTGCACGAAAAGCCCGATGCCTACGGCGAAGAGGAGTCCGACACCGGCAACCGCGTCGCATGCGGGATAATCCGCCCCGCTTAACGCATCTGGCAGCAACCTGTCGGAAATTACAGGCTACCTGACCCAGAGGTAAGATCCAAGATCGAATCCCTCAAATCGCAACTCTGACCCGTTCTTGCGAGCACTCTTCCGCCGCCAATTCAGCGTTTGCACATTCGCAGGCCCGGCAATACACCGTCGGAGATGGGGGACTCATGTCGATTGCAATGCTCGGGGTCTCGCAATGCGGACAGCGCGTCACCATTGTCGCCCCGCAAGTCATACAGGCGAAATAAGTGCTGTACGCGTCCTGCTGAAGCCGCATCATTCCCCGATTGCACTTCATGCACTCATTCTTTGACAACAACATCCAACCCGCTCCTTAACCAAATACATACGCTGGTATAGACGATGCGCGTATCTTAAGGAATCAAACCAACACGTTTCAATCACTTGAAACGCGTTCTAATCAAATATCTCCCCAATAATCCACACACTATCCGCCTTAAAGGGAGAGACTAAGAGGGGGCCGGGTGAAGGTGAGGACGACCTCTCCTTTTTGCGTCAGTAAAAGGGGGACGCGGAGCCCAAGAGACCGACAGAAAAACGCAGGGGGTGCTCGCCTTCAAATCCCCGGTTCAGACAACTACACCCCCGGAGGCGACACCACAACATCCTCGTACGCATGTCGCGAACCAACCATACCCGAGTGCTCAAACACATCTAGCGCAGACTCGTAAAGATCACGAGGTATCGCGATATCCCCATCCCAATTCCCTAACTTCTGGTAGTAAGCAACCGCAGCAGCCGTCGCCTTAACTGCCATCCCCGGGAAGAACGGCGCCTCAGCCTCGGCAACCTCCATCGGATCCGCTGTGTTCACCCACTCCCGTGACGCCCGATACGCCCTCGCAACCGCCCTCGACTCGTCACTATCGAGATAGTCCCACCTCGCAACCAGACTGCTGAACGCCGTCGGACCCACAATCTCGCCTATCGAACCCACGATATGACCGATACCTTCGTGTTCCAGCTGCTGCGGAAACGCACCCTGCTCGTGGAAATAGTCGCCCTCGCCATTCCGCCACTGCTCCACCATCTCATCACCACCTGGCGACTCGATACCCTCGATATCCGATAGATCGATCCCCACCCGATGCAACCCATACCTCAGCATCGCCTCCGGCTGCCCACCATGCACATACAGAAACTTCGCATCCAGCAGCTTCTCCCAACGGAAATCCGCATCCGGCTCACGCGCCGCAACGATAAAACCGTCAAATGCATTGATCTGAGCAAAATGAGCCACTGGCGGCTTCTCACCCGCATCCAACGCGCCCCAGCTACCCGAAACCGCCGACTGACCAATATCCGCCCGACCCTCGGCAACCTCAATCGCCGAGTTCTGCCCGGCCGCCGCCGGCGTATAAGAGGCCGATAACCCCTCTTTCTCCAAAAAACCGCCCGCAATCATCGAAATCATTGGGCTGTAAAACGCTGAGTGCCGGGAAGCAATCAATCTGATGTCGGGCATCTATCTAAACTCCATCTGTTCGTTACAGTCAACGCCTGCCAATTCTATCCCGTCGCCTCGAAACCGCATACACATACCGAGAGTTGCAACGTACCACTGTCGCATAATTGAAGTTTGACGCGTTTGAAACCATCAACCAAACCCTTCCGTACTACTATTCAGCAACGTTCCCCACAATCCTCAACCGAAAATTGAACGAACCTGACCAAAATTCCCAAAGCACGCCCAGAACTACCCTAGTGACCGGCGGATCCGGCTTCATCGGCACCCACTTAATCGACGCCCTCATAGACCGCGGCGAAAAAGTCACTGTTATAGACAACCTATCCACCTCAAACACCCAATACCTCCATTCCGATGCCACACTTATCGACCTAGATATCTGTGATCCCGGCATTCCCGATCTCATCACAGATCTCAATCCCAAAGCCATCTACCACCTAGCTGCCCAAGCATCCGTCGCCATATCAGCCCGCGAACCGCTAACCGACGTCAACATCAACGTAAACGGCACCCTCAACCTTCTAGAAGGGATCCGAGAACTACCGCATCGACCGCGCTTCATCTTCTTCTCTACCGGCGGAGCGGTATACGGCGATCTTGACCCATCCGACCTACCCGCCAGCGAAACTATCGACGCTCAACCCCTCTCACCGTACGCCGTCTCCAAACTCGCAATTGAACACTACCTCCGCGTTTACGGCCACCTATACGACCTCAACTACACCATCGTCCGTCCCGCAAACGTCTATGGCCCTCGCCAAAACCCCCACGGCGAGGCCGGTGTGATCGCAATCTTCACCCAAGCAATGCTCGAAGGACGACAAATCATCATCTTCGGCGACGGCAACGACCAACGCGACTACATCAACATAGCAGACTTCATCGACGGCGTCCTAACACTAGCCGACTCCAACCTCCCAGGCCCCTACAACATCGGCACCGGATACGGCATCTC
>VXTA01000285.1 GCA_009837685.1 Chloroflexota bacterium
AGGTTGCGCTGACGAGTGATGTGATTGCTAGCTCTCAGTATGGCGATCATGGTCGCGACGGAGCGCGGCGTATCACGTTTGCGGCGGCAGATCGGGTGCGGATACCGACGACGCTGGGTTCGCTGGCTGATGGGCCACGGCGAGTTGACTTAGGACAACTGGATCGAGCGGTTGCGGTTGAGATGGCGCCAGAGACGGGGTCCGAGCGGGTCGAGTTTTCGGTGGTTGATGATTCGCCGAAACCAGGGATCAATCCGTACTGGGTTCGGGTTACGCAGTCGGATATGGAGAAAGCTTGGACGAGTCCGGTTTTCGTGGATTTCGTAGCACCAGTCTAGGGTTATTGAGAAAATGCGGCTTTTGTAGAATTGGGCGATTGCGCATTCGCGGCTTGGTGTCATCCTACCCGCAACAGTTTTCCGTCGATCCAACCTCCCATCCTGAGCCGTTCCCAATTGTCAAGCATCGCACCATCGCGCCTTTCTGATGCATTGTTAGAACATCGAACTGGGTTCAATCGCCCACTCGGCATATTGGCGCTCTCAGTTGTTTCGATGCTGATTATGCTCGTGGTGGCGAGTTGCTCGGGCGATGGCGAGCCGACAGTGGTACCTACTTCTGCACTGCCGGAGGCGACGGTTGCGCCGACTCCAGAACCTGCGGAGGCGACTGCCACGCCGGATATGTCTAGTGATGCTGCGGGGGAGAACGGCGACGAGATAACGAGAGAAGATGTCTTGGCAACGGTGTTCGAGGATTGGGGGTCAACCTGTTTGAACAATGCCTACCCGCCGAACGCGCCGCAGTTGGACGATGTTAGCGCCGACGATCTTTCGACCGATCCCAATGGGCTTGAATTTGTGACGATCCAGGAAGGCGAAGGCGCAAAGCCGAAGCTGGATTGGGAGGTTGATGTCCAGTACACCGGTTGGCTTGATGATGGTTGCATATTCGACAGCTCGTACACGCGTTCAGAACCGACGGTGTTCCCGGTGAATGCGGTGATACCGGGCTGGCAGATGGCGATTACGCAGATGAAGGTTGGTGAACGGCGGCGCGTTGTGATTCCGCCTGATCTTGCGTACGGAGTTGATGGTTCGCCGCCTGTAATACCTGCCAACGCGACTCTGACTTTCGACATCATCCTCATCGGTGCCACCAACCCGGATGCCGCTCGGGTCGAAGCGACTCAGGTCGCGGAAGATCTGCTGACGCAAGCGACCGCGGAGGCTGCTGATTTCGATGCTGCTTCGACGGTCTTTGAGCCGATCATGGTGGACTACGTTCAAGATGTGGCTGGCTTCTTGGAGGCTCTACCGGCGGGCGAAGTTACGTGCATGACTGCGTATGCGGGCGGGATCGAGCGCGTTGAGGAGATATTTTCGAGCCGGTTCCAGCCGCCTAGCGGTTTGATTGCACAGTTCGATGAGTGCATGAGCGATATTTCGACTCGCAACACCGCAGTTGGCAGGATTGCGATCATCGGACCCGGTCTGTCGGACGACACGATCGACTGTGTCGGTGAGACGATTGAAAATCCGACATTGAAGCCGCTCTTTGGGATTTTCGACAATGCTGAAGTCTCGGGTGAGTGGATTTCGGCGCATTTCTGTTTGACTCCGGATGAACGTTTGGCGTTTGAGGAAGCACTGTTCGCTAATCAGCCTGGTCGACAGGCTTCGGGATCAGGGGGCACGTTCATTGACGTGCAAGAGTGCATGGTCGAGGAGCTAGGAGCGGCCCGGTATTTCGAGCCGGTAGTTCAGCCTGACACTGCTGATCGAGAGGCGATGGATGTGTTTTTCACCAACTTCACGACTTTTCTGATCGCGGATATCCATTGTCGCCAAGGTGAAGAAGGGTACGCGCTTCCCGATGGTACGGTGATGTCGGAGGAAGCGGCGCAGTGTGTCGCCGATTCACTAGGTCCGATCCGGTTTGGCGAGGTGTTGCTGGACCGGGTTTGGGTGCCGACGGCAGAGGAGCACGCGGAGGCAGTGGAGGCGTATGCCGGGTGCGATGTGCAGACCGATTTCTTGGGGTTGCCGGAAAGCTTCGGCAATTTGGAATCGAGTGAACTCTCGTGTCTGCTTTCGGAGCTTTCGAACCACGAAGACCCGCGTCAGACATCGCTGAGGGCATTCGCCGAGATGGGCGAGCGGGCGGAATTCAAGGCGGGTGATTTGGTGACGGTGCTGTTTGGAGTAGATCGTTGCGGGATTGCGATACCAGGACTGCCCGACGGAGCGGACATCTCTGACACGGCGCTGATGTGCGTGACTGGCAAGATCGATACTGAGCTTTACACGCAGGGGCGTGAGACGGTCATTGCCGCGTTCGATGAAGCGCTGCAAGATTCTGCGGACTGCTTCGACGATCAGTAGGGTTGGATCGACGATGGTCGATCGGCTGTTCATGGAGCCTTCGCTCGCCGAGCTGTACGATGCGTTCTGCGTCGGGAGACGAGACTTCTACTTCTACCTGCCGTTGGTGATGTCGGCGGCGAGGGTTTTGGATGTCGGTTGCGGGACGGGCGAGTTGTTGTGCTTGGCGAGAGGCTCAGGACATACAGGACGGCTCTGCGGTCTCGATCCTGCTGATGCGATGCTTGATGAGGCTCGGAAGCAGGAGGATGTTGAGTGGGTTCTTGGAGACCTTTCGTCGGTTGATTGGGAGCGGGAATTCGACCTGACCGTGATGACCGGGCACGCGTTTCAGGTGTTGGTTGAGGATGACGAGATCCGGGACGCTCTTGGCGCGATTCGATCAGCACTGACAGATAGTGGGCGGTTTGTGTTTGAGACGCGGAATCCGCGGGTTAGGGAATGGGAGAGTTGGGTTCCGGAGAATGCGGTGACGGTTGAGCATGGTGGTAGAGCTGTAAAGATGGCGCATCAAGTTGAAGAACCTGTAGTAGGAGACGTTGTCTCATTTACTGCTACTTTTTCGAGTCCGAGCTGGGATCGACCGCAGGTCAGCAGGAGCACGTTGAGGTTTCTCAACGAGGACAAACTGTGCGGTTTTCTCGATGATGCGGGTTTGGTAATTGATGAGCAGTTCGGGGATTGGGAACGTCAGCAGTTGACGAGTGCGAGTCCAGAGATCATTACTGTCGCTCGTAGAGGTTGATCGGCTATCAATCAGAGCACAGCAACTTCGTCAGAGCTGCCAGATCTGGAACTACAGCGTCGGGAACCGCATCGGTTGGAAGAGTGCCGCCTCCGCGATTTGGGCGGTTCACCCACACGCTTTTGATGCCAAGCTGGTTGGCTGGGCTGATGTCGTGGTAGAGGCTCTCTGCGACGTGGAGCCAGTTTTGCT
>VXTA01000041.1:0-1634 GCA_009837685.1 Chloroflexota bacterium
CTCTAGGTCTGCGCGATCGGGCGCTTCTCGAAATGATCTATGCTTCAGGAGTTCGCGTTTCTGAGCTGAATGCCATGGATATTGCTGACGTAGAGCCTAAGTCGCGGGAGTGTCGAGTATTCGGGAAGGGCTCCAAGCAGCGCATCGTCTTGCTTGGTCGTTCGGCAGTGCAGTGGTTGACCGACTACATCAGTCACGCGCGTCCGAAGCTCGCTACCCGACAATCCGGCGACGCGATGTTTCTTAACAATCTAGGAGGCCGCTTGAGCGAGCGCGGAATTCAGAGCATCGTCAAGAAACACGCGTTGGCAGCAGGATTGGATTCTGTATTCCACACCCATAACCTCCGGCACAGCTTCGCCACCCATCTCCTGAATGGCGGCGCCGATCTGCGTGTCGTTCAAGATCTGTTGGGCCACGAATCGCCGTCCACTACTCAGGTCTACACGCATGTTTCAGCCGAGCAGGCGCGCAAGGTGTACCTGAACGCGCACCCTGGAGCTGGACGAAGACGCGACCGTAAAAGTCGCAAATCGGCTGACGCGTTATAGCCTTGAATATTGCGCGTAAGGCGATTTTGGTCGTCGCAACGCGCCAAACCTACTATTGACTGACCGCCCCGACCAATGGATCGCATCCTAGTAATCAACGGCCCGAATCTGAACAATTTGGGCAAACGCGACGCCGATCATTACGGTTCAATTACGCTCGCAGACATAGAGGAGCGTGTAGCCGCGCGCGCTGAGAAGCTTGGCGTTGAAGTTGCCTTTTTCCAATCGAATCACGAGGGTGCGATAGTCGATTGGATACAGGCCGAATCAGGCAGCGCAGCCGGCATCATCATTAACGCCGGAGCCCTCACTCAAGTTGGATACTCGATTCTCGACGCATTGCTGGACAGCAAACTTCCCGTCGTCGAGGTTCACATATCTAACATCCACGCACGCGAAGAGTTCCGTCGCCACTCGGTGATTGCTCCCTATGCAGTGGGACAGATAGCTGGTCTGGGATACCGCGGCTACATCTACGCTTTGGAGAGCCTAGCTGCAAACATAGAGGAAGCATCCGCATGAGCCAACACGGTTTTCGGCACCCGAATCGCGTAGCCGCTCTCCGATCGTTGATTCAGGAACAAGAGATCGACGCCATGTTGATCTCCGATCCGCACAACCGTCGCTACCTGTCAGGTTTCATCGGGACCGCTGGATACTTATTCATAACCGAGTCCGACGCAGTCCTGGCGACCGATTTCCGTTACACCGAACAAGGTGGAGTTCAGGCCACCGGCTTCGAGATTTCGCAAATCCAAGGCCGGTTGTCTGAATGGTTCCCCAAACTACTTGGCGATCTGGGGGTCAGCAATCTCGGCTTCGAGGCTGACAACTTGACCGTATCGGCACTCAAGATGTTTGAAGATGCGGTTGCCGAGAGCGATATCGAGGTGTCATTCGAATCTAAATCCGGCGATGCCGCCAAGTTGCGCGCCATCAAAGATGCCGGTGAAATCGAACTACTTCAAAAAGCAATCGACATCGGAGACGCAGCCTTTGAGGAAACTGCGGCCAAACTGACCGCGGGCATGACCGAAAAGGAAGCTGCGTGGGAATTCGAGAAAGCGATTCGCGAACGCGGCG
>VXTA01000041.1:1644-3315 GCA_009837685.1 Chloroflexota bacterium
GCGTGTAGCCGCGCGCGCTGAGTGTCTTTCGTTCGATACGATCGTCGCCAACGGCCCAAACGCGGCGCGCCCGCATCACCAAACAGGTGACTCCGAACTCCAAGAAGGCGAAACCATAGTCTTCGACTGTGGTGCAACATACCAAGGCTATTGTTCCGACCTTACAAGGACGGTGGTTCTCGGAGATGCAGACGACGAAGTGGCGAAGATCTACAGCATCGTGCTAGAAGCTCAAGAGGCCGCTATCGAGCAAGTCGAAGCGGGACTAACCGGCGGTGAAGCGGACGGCATCGCTCGCAAAATCATCGCTGATGCCGGATACGGAGATATGTTCGGTCACAGCCTCGGCCATGGACTGGGTCTTGAGGTGCATGAAGAACCGAATGTCGGGCCACGCGGCACAACACCACTAGAAGACGGTATGCCGTTCACCATCGAGCCAGGTATCTACATTCCCGGATGGGGCGGTGTCAGAATCGAAGATGTAGTAGTTCTCGAAAACGGACGCGCACGCGTCTTGAGCCATGCAGAAAAGATGCGGTTTTAGATTTCCAAACAACGGACCAACAATCTGCTGAATAGCAACGAAAGCACCCTCACATGACCATCTCCTCGTCCGAAATCCGCCGCAACATGACGATCTTGCTAGATGGTGATGTCTACCAGATCATGGAGTGGCAGCACAGGCAAGCACCTAAAGCTCCGCCGACCTTAACCCTGAAAGTTAGGCAACTGAGCACCGGCAGTGTGTTCGAACGCAAATTAAACGGCAACCATAAGCTGACGGTGGCGCAGACCGAACGTCGCAACGCGCAGTACCTCTATAAGGAAGGCGAATTCTACGTCTTCATGGATATGGAGACCTACGATCAACATCTTCTCGGCGACAACCTGCTCGGCGACGCGACCTATTTCCTGCCCGAAGGCGGGGAGTTGGTTCTGCTGATGTACGAAGAGAAGCCTATCCTCGTCGAGTTGCCGTCCGCCGTCAACCTCTCAATCGCCCACACCGAAGTCGGACTGAGAGGCGACACCCAAAGCGGCGCGACTAAACCCGCCACCACCGAAACGGGTCTGACCCTGCAGGTGCCGTTGTTCGTCAACGAAGGCGACATGATTAGTGTCAACACGACTACGAAAGAGTACATCGGCCGCGCCGATTAATCCGTTTAGGGAAAAACGCCGATAATGGGGGCAACACGATGTACAGCTCCGTAGAAACCCCCGCTACATCTACCGACAAGCCTGGCCCAAGCTCAGTCTCCGAGGTTTCGCAACTGATCCAAGGGTTGCTCAAAAGCGATCCTCAGCTTGCGAACGTCAGCATAATCGGCGAAGTTTCCGGGCACTCGCAACCCGCGTCCGGACACAGCTACTTCTCGCTGCGCGACCGCGAGGCATCACTCAGATGCGTCATGTTCCGCTATGGTCGCGGCCATAAGTACTTGGAAGATGGCGCATTGGTGGTCTGTGAAGGATCAGCTGGCATCTACGCGCCGCGCGGGGATCTCCAAATCATCGTCACATCCGCCGAACCCGCCGGCGTGGGGGATCAGCAGGCCCAACTCGAAGAATTAAAACGCAAGCTTCGTGCCGAAGGCCTCATCGACCCTTCCCGCAAACGCACAGTTCCGCAATTTCCTCAACGGATCGCCGTCATCACGTCCGAAC
>VXTA01000111.1 GCA_009837685.1 Chloroflexota bacterium
GGCTACGGAGGCGTCTTCGATGCGTCCGACGTCGATTTCGTTGAGGTCTGCGATGCGAGTGAAGTGGCGAGAGGTGAGATCTGCGTAGGTTTGAGCGGTTTGGATGGCGCGGGGCAGGTCGCTGGAGTAGCACTCGTCGAACTCCACGTCCTTTAGTGCGCGGGCGACGGAACGTGCCTGCTCAAAGCCGAGTTCGGTTAGACCGTGGTGCGGCTTGTATAGGCCATCCTCGCCGACGATCGTGTCGCCGTGTCTTACTAGCCAGAGTTCCATGTTGAAGTGCGGTGAGTGAGTTTATGAAGGGGTAGTTGGGGTAAATTGGCTTACAATTACGCGCGCCAAAGGTCTATTTTGCAACAATCGATTGTTGACGTGAATTAACTCGCGATCGATATCGTCGAAAGGGTCAATGTGATGAAACCTGACGGAACGGTACAGATCGGATTCATCGGTGCCGGATGGTGGGCGACCGCCAACCACATGCCTGTTTTCGCGGGACGGGACGACGTGGAGATGACGGCGGTGTGCCGTTTGGGAGCCGACGAACTCCAGCTCGTGAAGGAAGCGTTCGGTTTCGTCCATGCCACCGAGAGCTACGAGGAGTTGTTGGAGATCGAAGGGTTGGACGGTGTGGTGGTTGCAACTCCTCACTCGCTGCATTACGAACACACGATGGCGGCTCTC
Organism: Chloroflexota bacterium; assembly: GCA_009837685.1. Classification (GTDB taxonomy): domain Bacteria; phylum Chloroflexota; class Dehalococcoidia; order Lucifugimonadales; family Lucifugimonadaceae; genus Bin127. The sequence continues at coordinate 685 of VXTA01000111.1, forward strand.
AAACGCGGGTTGCATGTGATGTGCGAAAAGCCGTTGGCCACGACTGCGGAGCACGCAAGAGCGATGGTGGAGGAAGCAGACCGGCAAGGCGTGCAGTTACTGATCCCGCATGGCTGGCACTACGCTCCGTACATCCAAAAAGCCAAAGCGATCATGGACCAGAATCCGGTGGGGAACATCGAATTCGTTATGTGCCACATGGCTTCCCCGGTGCGCAGCCTTTTAGAGGGTAAACAGTTCCTCGCGACTGGCGGAGGTGCCGGCGACAACATGTTCGAGCCCGGTGCCGAGACGTGGGCCGATCCGGTGATTGCCGGTGGCGGATACGCGCTGGCGCAGATGACGCACTCCGCGGGTATGGCGTACTGGCTGACCGGATTGAAGGCGGACACAGTGTTTGCGTACAACACCGCTCCAACCGCGCAGGTTGAGCTTTACAACGCCTTCTCGGTCGGTTTCGAGGGTGGTGCGATTGGTACGTTCTCGGGTGCGGGCGCGTTGCCACAGGATCAGACTTTCCAACTCGACATTCGCGTCTTCGGAGATGAGGGCGCGTTTGTGCTCGACATTGATCGAGCGCGTCTCGAGGTGCAACGGCACGATGGAGAGCATATCAAGGTTGATGTCGGAGAGGATGCTGGAGAGTACTACGGCGGAGGGCCGCCGGACAACTTCACGGACATCCTTCTCGGCAAAGATGTTCCCAACTGGGCACCTGGATGGGCAGGAATGCGAGCGATTGAGATGATTGATGCCGCGTATCGATCGGCGAAATCGGGCGTAGCTGAAAAGGTATAGAGACTAGGACAGGAAGCGACTTGACGACGAAGCGCCAGGGCCAACAATCGGTACTAGTGGTCGAGGACGACCCGGGTCTTCTCGCCACTTTGGAGTTCAATCTTCAGACCACTGGCTATCACGTCTTGACCGCTTCGGATGGTGCGACTGCCCTCGATATTCGGAGGTCGAACAGCGTCGAGTTGATCATCTTGGATCTGTCGTTGCCGGTAATGGGCGGAATGCAGGTGTGCAAGGCGTTGAGAGACGCTGGCGATAGGGTGCCGATCATCATGTTGACCGCTTGGCATCAGGAGAATCAGCGGGTCGACGGCCTTCGCAGCGGTGCTGACGACTACGTTGTCAAACCGTTCAGTTTGAGCGAACTTATGGCACGCGTCGAGGCTCAACTGCGTCGCGCGACGATGTTCAACAATCTACCTGTCGATGGCGCAGGTGGTGGGCGCACTATCGAAGTCGGCGATCTGGAGATCGATCTAGTCCGCCGAAGTGCAGTACTGGATGGCTACGACCTCGACCTGAGGACTAAAGAGTTCGACTTGTTGGTCCATCTCGCTTCGCAACCTGGACGAGTTTTTTCACGCTCTCAACTGTTGGAAGGTGTCTGGGGAGGAGAAAATCCTGGCGGGTCACGGACCATCGATGTTCACGTGTCTTTGCTGCGACGCAAGCTGGAAGAAGACCCTTCCAATCCGGCCCATCTTTTGACTGTGAGGGGCGTCGGGTATCGTTTCGTGCCGTGATTGATGCCCGATCCATGCAGAATATTGGACTTCATACCGCTTAGATGGCGTTACGCGACCGCGGCGGCGTTGCCGCTGGTGATCGGATGGTCGCTGTACGGATTAGCGGGCTGGTGGTCGGTAGCGGCGGGTTCGGTCGTCGCGGTGGTGACCATATTGATACTTGGGCATCGGCAGATGCTCTTCTTCATTCGTACTGCGACGGGGATCATTCGGACAAGGTCGATAGACCGCGGAAACCGGTTGGAGATCGAAGGTCCACCTGAGCAGCAACGAATCCTCAACGCCGTCAACCGTCTCGCAGAAAGCGTCGAAATTACGCTATCGGAGTCTGATCGGAACCGACGGTATCAGGAGACGATTCTGAACGAGATTACGGTCGGGATTCTGGTCGTGGACGAGAACGGGATGTTGCAGTACGCCAATCCTGCGGTTTGCAGGATGCTGGGCTTTGAATTCTCAGTTTCTGGCTCTAGCCCAACCCCATTGGCGACGAATGTCAACATTTACGAGATTAACGAGGCGGTGACTACTAGCGCGACATCAGGGGAGACGGTACGCCGCAGTGTGGAGCTCTACGACACTCGTCGGCATCTCGAACTGTTTTCGCGGCCTCTGCCGCCGGACGAGAGCGGTGTTCGGCGAGCTATCGTCATCATCAACGATCGCACCGACGAGTATCGGCTTGGTGTCGCGATGCAGGAGTTTGTGGCTAACGCATCGCACGAGCTTCGCACACCTATCGCGTCGATTCAGGCATCGGTCGACACGCTGAAGCTGGGTACGGAGCTGCCGCCAGAAGTCATCGAGCAGTTTCTTGACCGGATTGATGACGGAGCGCAACGCATGACCGCGCTGGTGAATGAACTGATAGATCTGACGTTGCTCGAGTCGGGGCGCTCACCAGTCAACCTCCAAATGACGAATGCCGCGGAGTTGATTGGTTCAGTTATGAAGAGTCATGGTCCGGTTGGGATACGCTCGGATCACGAAATATCGACCTTTATCGCCGAGGATCTGCCGGATGTGTTGATCGACCGTCCGAAGATGGAACG
>VXTA01000331.1 GCA_009837685.1 Chloroflexota bacterium
ATACAAGACTATGCAAGAGAGTTGTGCGGCATGTTTGCTCGAAACGTGGCGATCTACCAACGCGAGGACTTACCATGGGACGAACCATCCGCTGGATAAATCTACTGCTCGTCCCGCTGCTAGCCCTCGCGTGTGTATCGGGAGATGCGCTGGAGCAGGCGCGATCCGACTTGGAAGCGCATCGACGTTTCAGGGATGAGGCAGAAGACAAGCTATGGGCACGCATTCGAGCGCTGGAGGCGGAAAGTCGCGCGTGGAAGTGCGTCAATGAGTTATATCAACGCCCCAACGATCGACGTGCCTTCATAGATGAATGGCACGAGCTACAAATAGATTACTCGAAACCAGATCCGATCATGAATAGATCGGCAGCATCCTTGCCGAAAACCGCCGCGGAAGCGGAGCAAACTAAATCCTACGCTCGTTGGCTCAACAACGCAATTCGGGGGTATTGCTGATTCGTATAAATCATGAATCAAGCGACTAGCTTGGATAGGGTTGTGTGTAGTTGCCGAATGCTGACAGAAGATCACATAGACACTGCCCATAAGTTTCTGGCGGACACCGACCGCGAGTTCGAAGCCGGCGACATCCTCCAAGCATCCGAAAAACTGTGGGGCGTAGCGTCACACGCTGTGATCGCCGAAATGAAGCGCCGCGGAATGAAGGCCAATTCACACCGATCGATGGTTCAAGCGGTTGGGCAATTCGCTCAAGAAACCAATGATCGGTCGTTACGTGATATGTTTGTCGCCGCGAGACTTTTTCATCAAAACTTCTACAACGGTACGATGGAGGATTACGAATTCGTTCTAGATCGTCCCACTGTGCACAACTTCGTCGAGCGAATGCTCGAGTTGAACGCTAGCGCCGACAACTAACTGTTCGGTTTAATGACGAATTTGACGCCCAGGCCTTCTGCGGATGCGGTGATGGCGTCGGGAAGTTCGGTGAGGGGGTACCGGCCGGAGATTACTTTGTCGAGGTTGAGTTTGGCGAGTTCGTCGGGGATGCGGTGCGTAACGTCACCTTGCCGGAAGGCTCCGATGAGTTTGATCTCACGGAAATGCATGTCATAAAGATCGACGGGCAGCGGAGCGCCTTCCGGGCTGACGCCGATCATGAGGGTCTGGCCGCGGGGCTTAGTGGCGTTGATGCAGGTTGCAACGAGATCGGGTTTGCCTACCGCTTCGGCGGTGACACTGAAGCCGCGTCCTTGATCTGTGACGTCTGCGATGACGTCTGCGAGAGGGACATCGTATGGGTCATGGAGTATGTCGGCTCCGAACTGCTTTGCCATCTCGCGTCGGACCTTGACAGGTTCGGACACGACGAGAGTCTCAACACCGTGCGACTTCATGAAAGCGGCGGTGAAAAGGCCCATGATCCCTGCACCGATGACTAGCCCGGTGGCGCGGTATGGGATGTCGAGCATCTCGACTCCGGAGAGGCAGCAGGCTGCGGGTTCGGTAAGGGCGGCGGTTTCGAGATCTAACGCCTCTGGTATCTCGACGGCCGAGCGCGACGCCACCGCCGTGTACTGGGCGAAGTAACCGTTCGAAAATGGCGGCTGGTTCTCGCAGCGGCACACGCTCCAGTTGCGGCAGGACCAGCACTCGTAGCAGTTCGCAGGGTGGTTGATGCAGACTCGCTGTCCGATCCGTTCCCTTGAGACCCCTTCGCCCACATCGACGATGATGCCGGAGCTCTCGTGCCCCAGAATCTGCGGTGGGTCTTTCGGGAAGAGCCCCTGCGTCACGTGGACATCGGTCCCACAGATGCCAGTGGTGTTGATCTCGATGAGCACGTAGCCGGCCGACAGCTCTGGATCGGGGATGTCGTCGAGCGTGAAGCGTGCGCCGCCGTGCCAAGTCTGTGCCTTCATATCGTAATTTCCTGAATGTTGGGGTTTTAACCGTTCGGTTTGATTACGAACTTGACACCCAGCCCTTCTGCAGATGCCGTTATAGCATCCGGTAGTTCGGTGAGCGGATAGCGCCCCGAGACCACGTTCTCGAGATTGAGCTTCGTCAGTTCATCCGGCACCCGGTGGAACACGTCCCCTCGACCCATTGAACTTAGCAACTTGATCTCGCGGAAGTGCATGTCGTAGAGATCGACCGGGAGCGGCGAGCCCTCCGGGCTGACACCGATCATCAGCGTCTGCCCGCGCGGCTTCGTCGCGTCAACGCAGGCGGCGACGAGTTCCGGCTTGCCGACCGCTTCGGCGGTGACATCGAAGCCGCGGCCTTCGTCAGTGACATCAGCGACGACCTCTGACAACGGGGCGTCGCGAGGGTCGTGAAGGATATCGGCGCCGAACTGCTTCGCCATCTCGCGGCGCACCGTAACCGGCTCCGACACGACCAGCGTCTCTACGCCGTGAGACTTCAAGAAAGCGGCGGTAAAGAGACCCATGACGCCGGCACCAATGACCAGACCCGTCGCGCGGTAAGGGATGTCGAGCAGCTCTACTCCAGAGAGACAGCACGACGCCGGCTCGGTCAAGACGGCGGTCTCGGTGTCGAGACCCTCCGGCAGCTCGAAAGCGGCGCCTGCGTCAAGGCTGACATACTCCGCGTACATGCCGTTCTCGGATTCCCGAGCGACCTCGCAGCGGAAAGTGTTCCAGTTCCGGCAGCTCCAGCACTCGTAGCATTGCGCCTTGCGGTTCACCGCCACCCGCTGGCCTATGCGGTCCTTGTCGACTCCCTCGCCGACTTCCACGATCACGCCGGAGCCCTCGTGTCCCATTATCTGCGGCGGATACCAAGGGAAGAGCCCCTGCGTAGCATGCACATCCGTCCCACAGATGCCCGTCGTGTCCATCTTGACAACCACGTACCCCGGATCCGCCACCGGATCCGGCACATCGTCATGAGTGAACCGGTTCCCGCCTTGCCAGGTCATCGCCTTCATATCGAATTTCCCTAGATTGTGGGGGTTAAGCGTTCGGCTTGATGGCGAACTTGACGCCGAGTCCTTCGGCGGAGGCCGTGATGGCGTCGGGGAGTTCCGCAAGCGGAAAGCGGCCAGAGATGACGTTTTTGAGATTGAGTTTCTCGAGTTCGCCGGGGACACGGTAAAACACGTTGCCTCGTCCGAAGGCACCGACGAGTTTGATCTCGCGGAAATGCATATCGTAGAGGTCCACCGGCAACGGTGCACCCTGTGGACTGACGCCGATCATGAGCGCCATGCCTCGGGGTTTGGTGACGTCGATGCAGGCGGCGACGAGTTCGGGTTTTCCAACCGCTTCGGCTGTGA
>VXTA01000251.1 GCA_009837685.1 Chloroflexota bacterium
CGGAACACGTGTTTCGATCACGGTCGCATTCTCAGCGGCGGTCATCGGCATGACGCTCGGGCTATGGGCAGGGATCGCTTCTGGATGGTTTGGCGGCTGGTTCGACGAGGTGATGACGCGCTTCGTGGATGTTTGGAACGGACTGCCGTTCTTGCTCGTGGCATTGGTTGTTGCGATAACGATCGGTACTGGTCTTCCAGTGCTTATCGGTCTGTTGGTAATGGCCACATGGGTCGGATTGGTCAGAAACATCCGCGCGGAGGTTTTGACGCTCAAGACGCGTGACTATGTGGCATCTGCTCGCGTCGCTGGTGGCGGTGACTTTAGGATCATGTACCGGCATATCCTGCCGGGCGTGATCAACCTGCTGATGGTGTTGGCGAGCTTGCGGATCGGCGGTTTGATTCTGGCTGAAGCGTCGCTGAGCTATCTCGGGATCGGTGTCCCATCCCGTTATCCGTCCTGGGGCAACATGATCAGCGACGGGCGCGAGTTCCTCGATACCGCATGGTGGGTATCGATCTTCCCCGGTTTATGCATCTTCCTCGTTGTGATGTCATTCAACTTTGTCGGTGACTGGGTTAGAGACCGGACAGATCCGAGGTTGCGACAGATCAGATAGAGCGCGTCCGATTGCGCATCAAAAAGGCGGTCATCAATGTACGACATTCTCATCAAAGGCGGTCATGTTATTGACCCGAAGAATGGTGTCGACGCGAAGATGGATGTCGGCATTTCCGGGTCATCAATCGCGGCTGTTAAGTCTGATATCCCGGAATCTGAAGGCCGGAAAGTTGTGGATGCTTCGGACTGCTATGTGACGCCTGGGTTGATCGACCTGCACGCCCATTGCTATCTCTATGGCGGCGCAATGTTTCCGGATGAGTTGTGTTTCCCTTATGGCGTAACCACTATGGTGGATTGCGGAGGCTCGGGCTGGCGGACATTTGACCACTTCAATGAGACCGTCATCCAGAAGGCGGGGCCTAGGGTTTTCGCTCTACTAAACATCGTAGGACACGGCATGTGCGGAGATGGCGAGCAAGACATCGAAGACATGGATGAAGACCTGACCGCGGCGAAGATTCGGCAACGCTCGGACGTGATTGTTGGCGTGAAGGTGGCGCACTACGGAGGCGTGGGTTGGGAATCGGTGGATCGAGGAGTGGCGGCGGCCGCGGAAGCCGGGGTGTTTTGCTTAGTCGACCAGAACGCACGCGCGTCCCGTCCTTTCGGCGAGATGATGCTTGAGCACATGAACCCGGGCGACGGTGTCACGCACTGCTACGGGTACGGCAAGCCCATGATCGGCAATGATGGGAAGGTGAAGCCGCACTACTGGGAGGCACGCGAAAAAGGCATCATCATGGATGTCGGTCACGGCAATAACAGCTTCTCGTTCTCGATGGCGGTCCCGGCAATCGAGCAGGGGTTCCCGCCAGACACGATATCCACTGACCTGCATCGTATGAGCCTGCACACCTCGCGAGCTACACAGACGGAAGTGATGAGCAAGTTCCTCGCCATCGGTATGTCGTTGTACGACGTTGTGGAGAAGTCAACTTGGACTCCGGCGAAGCAGATCGGGCATCCCGAACTTGGGACGCTCACACCGGGGGCTACGGCCGACGTGACGGTGCTGGAGTATGTGGAGCGTCCTTGCGGATTAAGTGACAGCGGACCTACTGGCTACCGCATCATGCCGGCTCCGGGCAGATTGATCAATCAAGTCACCATAAAAGGCGGCCAAATCAGATTCGACTACGACGGTCGGTCAAAGGAGGACTGGACCGAGACGCCGAATACGGATTTGGATTTGCCGGGTTGATCAGGATTCAGCGCTGGACTGCCACGGTATGATCGCAGCGAGGCGTTCGGCCATCTGGTCTTCAGCGATTTCGCGGTCGTATCGTTGCTGCAGCCGCATCCAGAACTCAGTGCTGTTACCGAAGAAACGGGAGAAGAGCAGCGCGGTTTCGGCGGTTATAGAACGTTCGCCGTTGACGATTGAGTGGATACGCGTTGCATCGACACCAATGGCTTTGGCGAGACGGTACTTGCTGATGCGCATTGGGATCAGGAATTCTTCATTCAAGATTTCGCCCGGATGAGTGGGTGGAAGTTTCGTGTGGTTGTTGTTAATCGCGTTCATCGGAGTGTGTAGGGTTCAGTGTGCAATTTGGGTTTCATTTTCCAGCGTAACTTATCGATTGTCTCTGGGTTCCTCCAATGTAGGCACCACCTGCGTTCTCGCTACGCTATTTCGCGCCCCCTTTGTCCTTCGGACATTTCCCCCGTTCACGGGGGAAATCTACCGTATCCCATTCTTCTGGATTCCGGCTTTCGCCGGAATGACGGCGAAGGGTAAGATATCTCCATGCGATATCGACATCTAGGGAATTCTGGTCTGGAGGTCTCGGAGACGGGGCTTGGGGCTAACAGCTTTGGGGAGCCGGGACGACGGGATTATGCGGAGTCGAAGTCGATAATCTACGCCGCGATTGACCATGGCATCAACTTTATCGATACGTCGAATGTGTATGCACAGGGGGTGTCGGAGGAGTACATAGGGCGGGCGTTGGAGGGTCGGAGGCATGAGATGCTGATCGGAACGAAGTTCGGGTCTAAGCGAGAGCATGGTCCGAACCTGTTCGGGGGTGGCCGGAAGTTCGTGATGGATGCTGTGGAGGATAGTCTGCGGCGGTTGCGGACGGATCACATCGATCTGTACATGATCCATCGACCGGATACGCGGGTACCGCTGGAGGAAACTTTGCGGGCGATGGATGACATCGTTCGGCATGGAAAGGCGCTCTACATAGGGGTCTGCAACTTTGAGGCGTGGCGAATGGTCGATGCCGTCTGGACCAGCAAGCACGGTGGAATGAGTCCGATCATCTCATCACAATTCGAATATTCGATGCTGCATCGCGGCAGCGAGGCAGAGATGTTGCCGGCCTGTCGGAAACACGGAGTTGGGGTTATGCCCTATCTTCCGTTGGCGGCGGGTTTTTTGACGGGCAAGGTGGATGTGTCAGGTGTGCCGCCGGAGGGGACGCGGTTGGCGCTCGATGCCAATCAATCGGGGCGTTGGATTACGGAGAAGAATTTGCGGGCGATTGCGGCGTTGCAGAGTTGGGCATCCGAGCGCGGGAAGACGTTGTTGGACTTGGCGTTCGCTTGGTTGCTGGCGGATCCAATCGTCGGCACTGTGATCGCGGGGGCGAGTTCACCAGAGCAGATTGCTCAGAATGCGGCGGCTTCG
>VXTA01000350.1 GCA_009837685.1 Chloroflexota bacterium
GAACACATCGACCGGAGCCGCTTCACCTATCGCGGCTCATAGGCAGAGTTGATCTACTCGATTTGTTTGCGTTTCGCGACGAACCATCAAAAACGAAGCGCTCTTCAGTTCGATTGAATCACGTCCAGAAGCGGCACTTCGTCGATGATTCCGCGGTGCGCCGCCATCCCGAAAAGCTGTTGGAGCGCAGCGCGTCCTTCTTCGCCCATATCAAGGGTGTCGGAATTCACATACATCCGGACGAAGCGGCGCCCGTCTTCGCGTTCGATTCCGCGCCCATAGCCGAGGGCGTAGTCCAGAGCCGCGTCTTCATTGGCGTGCGCGTACTCGATCGACGATTTGAGCGCGTCGGTCACTTTTTGACACATCTCGTCGCCGAGGTTGCGATTCACGACATCCAGCCCGAGCGGGATCGGAAGTCCAGTCTCTTCGAACCATCGTTTGCCCAGATCAAGCAACGACCTGAAACCGCGCTGCTCGAACAGTATCTGTCCTTCGTGCAGCAATATCCCGGCATCCGCCTTGCCCGACTTCACCGCATCCTCCACATCGTCGAAATCTAAGAAAAGCGGAGTGAAATCGTCAGGACCAAATATCTGGAACAGCATCCAAGAAGTCGTAAACTCACCGGGCACCGCGATCGTGCAGCCCTCCAGACCGTCGATGTCCAGATCATCACGAGTTGTGACGACTACCGGACCGTAGTTGCGTCCAACAGATGCACCGCAAGACATGATGCGATACTTATCGGCGATTTTGGGATAATGCGCGGCTGAAATCGCGGTTACCGGTAATTCGCCAGTTTCCGCCAAGACGTTCAGCGATTGAATGTCGACCATGTGATGGCCAATTTCGTAGCCCTCAATGCCAACGATTCCTTTTGCCAATCCGAAGAACATGAACGCGTCATCCGCGTCCGGGCTGTGTCCGAATACGATCGTCTTTGTCTCAGTCATTCATACTCCCTTTGCTTCCGCTGAAATCGAGCGATTTCAGCATGTATTGGCATCTCTCGCTCCAGAATTGTGTCTCACCACTCGCCATCGCAACCATTCCTGAAAGGGTGAAGTTCGGCACACGCGCCCGCTCATATCCCATTCGCTCGTATAGGGTGATCGCACGCTGGTTTTCGATGCCGACCGAGAGCGACACGGATCGATAGCCGTGCGAAATCGCAAGCATAGTCATTTCTGCCAAGATACGAGCGCCTACCCCGCGTGATCGAAGGTCTCCACGCACCCAAAGGTCTTCAACGTACGGACACGGTGTTTCGATGTGTTGTTTCGGCGTTCCTGTCGGGCCATCCCACAGCAACATGCCGTGACCAACAGGCATCTCATCAATCCATGCGATGAGATAGACCAACATTCCGTCGTTTTGCAGCTTGAGCCTGGATTCGTGCGTGGCCTCATTCCTAGCAGGATTCAGTCGGCTCGATACAACATCGATTTCGGAATTGCGAAGGGGACGCACGTCAACTAGATGCGAAACGTCCTCAGCACCACCGATGCTAGAAGCCATCTTGTCGACTAATCGTCCGATGGCTCTTGTACCGGCGCGGATCATGCGCTGGCGGCCAACGGTACCGAGACTTCACGGTCGAACTCGCGCACGATCTCGTAGTTGGTCAATCTTTGCGCTGGCCGATAACCGGCATCAGATATCAGTGCCTTCACTTCGTCTTCAGTGGTCCGGTTGTAGAAACCCGCAGCCAGCATCACGTTTTCGTCGAACAGCGTTCCACCAAAATCGTCGGCGCCGAAATGCAACGCGACCTGACCAGTCTTGCGACCCTCCGAGAACCAAGACGCCTGAATGTGCGGCACGTTGTCTAGGAAGATGCGGCTCAACGCGATGATTCGTAGGTACTGGTTCGGTCCTGCCTCTTGCTCAACTTGTTTGCCTAGCGCGGTGTTTTCTCGTTTGTACGACCACGGGATGAAGGCCGTGAAACCGCCATCGTTAGTAGGATTGTCATCGGCGAGGTCTTGCACATCGCGAATGTGTTGCAAGGTTTCTACGATCTCATCGTCCGTTTCGACATGGCCGTACATCATCGTTGCGGTGGTCTTAAAGCCAATCTCGTGAGCCGCTTCATGGACCTCGGTCCACTGCGCCCATGTGTCTTTAGGGGCGAATCTCGATACGATCTGCTTGACGCGATTGTTCAGAATCTCGGAACCGCCACCGGGCATCGTTCGCTGGCCAGCATCCCAAAGGTCCTGCATCACCTCGCGCGGCGATCTGCCTGACACATCGCACATCTGCCATATCTCTGGCGCCGACCAGTAGTGCGGCATCACGCTCGGGTAACGGCGGACCGTCTCGCGCACCATCTCCAAGTAGTACTCGTACGGCAGATCGTCGTTCAATCCGCCTTGCATCAAGACCGTCGTGACGCCTTTTTCAGCCGCGCGCCCGACCTTGTCCATGATCTGATCTACGGAGTAGGTGTAGGCAGAGGGGTCAGACGGATCAGTGCGGTAGAAAGCGCAGAACGAGCAGTACGCGTCGCAGAGATTCGTGTAATTCAAGTTGGTGTCGATGACGTAGGTGACGCGATCGGGGACATTGTGTAGGTTCTTGACATGGGTTGCCAGCGGAGCGAGGTCTAGCAACTCGGCGTCTCGCAGGAGGTACAGTCCCTCGTCGGCGTTGATCCGTTCGTTGCCGAACACCTTGGCGCGTATTTCTTTGATCATTGGCAACTTACCGACAGATTATTTGCCAGCTACGTAAGGCATCAAATCTGGACGCCAGTCCGGCAGCGCGGACAATCTCGATTGAAACTCATCGATCGCTTCAAGTTCGGTTTCGCCTAACTCGTAAGTGAAGCCACTTATGTATGTCTTCACATCCTCGGGCGACATACTAGCTATGGGCTTTCGGGCAGCGATCTCGTCGATACGCGACATGCCGTACGAAAATGATCGGTGCAACGTCTCGGCAAATCTCCCGAGTTCCGGTCGCGTCGCGTCCCCTCGCGCGACCCACCGCGCGAACACGAACGGTAAGCCTGTGAGCCGTTTCCACTCAAATGATAAATCGTAGACGAATCGCGGTTTTTCGTCGCTGTGGAACTTCTTCAGCGCAGCATCCCCGATCAAGAGTTCAGCGACACAATCTTCGTCAGGTCCTAATAATTTCACATCCGACGCATTCCAATGATCCGCGAACAGGATGCGCAACAATTGGACAGAAGTCGATGTATGACCGGTCACTGCGACCGACTTGCCGGACATCTCCTCAACGGGTACATC
>VXTA01000156.1 GCA_009837685.1 Chloroflexota bacterium
GTTTGTTCTGACGTCGGGCTTTCGGTTGGTAGCCGTCAAGATTCAGATGGCAGAGCGGGCAAGGTGTAACCATCGCATCCGCGCCGAGTTCGCTCGCGGTGCCAGTGTGATTGGCGACCATCCGCAACGAGTTGCGCTGGTTGATGAGTAGGATCGGGAAACCGCAGCAGGCGGTCTTGCCCGGGAAGTCGATGACGTTGCCGCCGACCGCTTCTATCACGGTCTCTAGCGACGTTTGTCGCTCAGGGTTCTCATCGAAACCAAGTGCGTCTGACGGTCGGACGATGTAGCAGCCGTAGAACGGCGCGAGGTTCACGCCCGAAAGTTCCTTCACGAACGTTTTCTTGAGCGTCTCGACTCCGATGTCCTCGACGAGCACCCACAGCAGGTGCTTCACGGTCGTGTTGCCGCTGTACGACAAACCCTCTTCCGCGAGGTAGCCGTTGATCTCTTCCAGATAGTCGGCATCGCGACGCACCCGGCGGTCGGCCTGTGCCATCACGCCTTGGCATGTCGAGCAGATCGTCATGACCGGGAGTCCGAGTTGCTCAGCCATAGCCAAAGTGCGGATGTTTAGGATGTCGCCGAGTTTCTGGTCTTTCTCTTGCAGCACGCCCGCGCCGGTGCAAGACGCGCCTGTCAACTCGACCCACTCGATGCCAAGTTTCTCCATGACCACGACCGCCGAATCGAAAAGTTCGGGGCCGGCGCCACGCGCCACACAACCTGGATAGAAGGCGAATTTCACGAGCCACGCTCGCTTTCTACTTTTTCGAAGATGCGGGTTATCTTCTCTTTCTCATCGGCTTTATGCGGCACTATCGGTGGCATCTTGCCTTTCAGCACTGATTTGACGCCGATCTCGGCGAGGTCGATCAGTCGCGGAACATTCGTGTATCCAGCCGATTCAACCGCCAATCGAGCTTCGTCGAGTCGACCGTGCTTCTTCACCGACTTGTTGAACGATTCGGTATGTCGGTAGCCGGATGTGTTGGTGTTGCCAGCCTCGATCGCCATGTCGCGCATCTCCATGATGCGATCCATCGGCGCAACGTCTTTTGGGCATACCTCGACGCACTTGAAGCAGCGTGTGCAGTCCCAGATGCCGCCCTCAACATCGTTGAGCTCTTCCAAGCGCGCGTCTCGCTGGTCATCGCGCGGGTCTTCCACGAACCTCCACGCCTTGGCCAACGCGGCGGGGCCAATGAAGGCTTCGTCAACCTCCAAGACGGTGCAGTCGGAGACGCATGCGCCGCACATGATGCAGTTCATCGCCGTCAGCAGATTCACCATCGATTCGTCACTCGCCACGTACTCACCCTGCTCCGGTTCCGAGTCTGGTTGAAGATACGGATCAACCTGCCTAACCTTGTCGAAGAACGTATCGAGCGTGACCACCAAGTCCTTGATGACCGCTTGGTTGCCCATCGGCTCGACGACTATCGTCGCACCCTCTTCACCAACATCAGCGATCCGCGACTTGCATACCAGCTTCGCATCGCCGTTGACGCGCATCCCGCACGAGCCGCAGATTGAAGCACGACAGGCGCAGCGCAAGGCAAGAGTCCCATCGACCTCTTCGCGGATCTGGATCAATGCATCGAGCACTGTCGCGTTCGGATGGACATCGAGTTCGAACTCGTCCCATCGCTGCTGACCCTGCCCCATCGTCTCAGGGTCGTATCTGCTAACTTTTAGCTTTGCCTGCATCAGTAGACCCTCTTGACCGGTTCCCACTTCGTAATCGTCACTGGCGAAGTCTCGACGCGCACGCCGTCCTCGCTGTCCGTATCTTGATAGGCGAGCGTGTGCTTCAGCCAGTTCTCGTCATCGCGCTCGATGATGTCGGTGCGGAAGTGCGCCCCCCTACTCTCCTTACGAGTCAGCGCGGAGTAGACAATCGCCTTTGCGACATCGGCCATGAACTCCATCTCTAAAGTGAAGATGAGGTCGGTGTTGAAGACCTTGCCCTTGTTCTGGACCGACATCTTCGGCACTCTAGCGCTCACATCGTCGATAGCTGCTTTCGCACCTTCCATCGATGATTGATCGCGGAATACGCCGATGCCCCTCGTCATCTCGTTCGCCATGTAGTTGCGGATTGCAGCCCAGTTCTCGTTCGGCTCACGATCGAATATCGACTGCAATCGCGACTTGGTCGCTTTCAGATGCTCATCTGATCCGGAACCGGCGTCTACAGACTTCACGTAATCGGATGCATGAACCGCCGAGCGCCGTCCGAACACGACCGTGTCGAGCAACGAGTTCGCACCGAGACGATTGGCGCCGTGAACGCTAACGTTAGCGCACTCTCCTGCGGCGTAAAGCCCGGGCACGATGGTCGCTCCATCAACATCGGTTTTGATGCCACCCATGATGTAGTGGACGCCCGGCCGAACGGGTATTGGTTGTTCGGCGAGGTCGATGCCCACGAACTCAACCGCCACTTCTTGCAAATATCCGAGGCGATCTTCGATGAACTCGCGTCCGAGGTGACGGAGATCGAGCAAAACGTTGCCATCGATTCCGCGGCCTTCATTGATCTCGGTCTGCTCGGAACGCGAAACTACGTCTCGCGATGCCAGCTCCTCGTACTGCGGAGCATACTTCAGCATGAAGCGTTCACCTTCGGAGTTCAGAAGGTGTGCACCTTCGCCTCTAGCCGCCTCGGACAATAGGATTCCCGTTCGAGCCAACGTGGTCGGATGGTACTGCACCATCTCCATATCCATCATCGGAACGCCCGCGCGCCATGCCAACGCGAGTCCATCACCTGTGCAGATGATGGCGTTGGTGGAGGGTTCAAACACACGCCCTGCCCCACCAGCAGCCATGATTACGGACTTGGCCCAGATCGAGTGCAATTCGCCAGTTTTGATGTCCAGCGCGACGACACCGACACAGCGACCATCTTCAATGATCAGATCGGTCACGAACCACTCTTCATAGGTGTTGAGACCATACTTCAACGCCTGTTCATATAGGACATGCAAGATGGCGGATCCAGTGATCGCACCGACAAAGAACGTCCGCGCTACTAACTGACCGCCGAACCGTCGAGTCCCCAGCTTGCCGTCGTCACCTCGGCTAAATATGACACCCATGCGTTCAAGCTCGATGACCGCATCACCCGCCTCAGTAGACATAATCTCTACGGCATCTTGATCGGCGAGATAGTCGCTTCCCTTTATGGTGTCAAGAGCGTGACCTTACCAATCGTCTCCGCGCTCCGTTAAAGGAGCGATGATGCCGCATT
>VXTA01000145.1 GCA_009837685.1 Chloroflexota bacterium
TCCTTGCGAGTTCAAAACCTTCTGCTGACTCAAGGCTCTGGATTCGAGTCAAGACATCCTGCGCTATTTCTGCCAGCTTTTGTCTCACGATCCCCTTGCTACGCGGCAGTGTCGATACGATCGCTTCGTGAAATTCCATCGCCTCGCGATGCCGCACATAGCGGCTACCATCGAACAGCTCGAGCCGCTGTTCATCAAGTCGTAGCAGATTCGCGAATTCTGCATGCGCCAGTTGTTCTGCTATCTCTAGCGCAGCATCGCGAATACTTGCCGCTCCCCTGCCATCGAGACCTCCAACCGAGTACCTTCGTCCGTCCGTCGATTCGATCTTGAGCCTGTACCAAAACCAAGATTGCTCTACCAAGATCTTGGCAACAGAATCGATTGGGATATCAGACACCGGTCTACCACTATTACTCTCGATACGAACGCTATTCGGTGACAGCGAAACTCGCGTCGCTGACGATCCGAACAGTTGGTAGCACTTGGAGCTTTCAGCTACGGCTTGATTTTGCGATCTCATTGCCTTCTCATCCCCAGCCCCTCCAACCAATCCTGCACAATCCGATCATCGTGCTCGAATGCAAGCTCCGGCATCGCATCCACTGCGTACACCCGCGCGTCAGATGTCTCATCCCCAGCCATCAACTCGCCGTCAACTACATCGGCGTGATATACAACCAGCACAACCGCCTGACCTTCGTCACTGTAAACCCCGACTAACCCGATAACGTCTACGACCAATCCGCACTCCTCCAATACCTCGCGCTCCAAGGCCTTTTCGAGCTTCTCGCCGCGATCAACGTATCCCGATGGAAAACTCCACTTTCCGAGTTGCGGCTCTATCGCTCGTTTCAGCAATACGATCCCACCGTCCATCGGGATGATCGCCGCGACCGCAACCTTCGGATCAGAGTAGATGATGCGGTCGCATTTAGTACAGCGATGATGGCCACCGCGGATCGGTGTCAGCGGAGGTAGTTCGGGATGGTGCGGCTGCATGCCTTCTGAGCGCGTCGTCATGTCAAATGCGAATCTTACAAACCAGACAGCATAAACCTTCTAGAAACGGTTGGCTAGAATCGAGCCATGACTGTGTTTCGTATCGTTTTGATGGTTCTAGCCGTCCTCAACTTGCTCATTGCGGGATTTGGGGCGTTGGCCAGTCAGTTCGCCGACGGAGCGGATTTCTTTTCGCGCTTGATTCTCACGTTCCTACACCCGATATCTGCGGTTTCCATCATCGCCCTCGTCTTGACGCTCCGCCTGCCAGTTGGCATCATCATCGCCCTCACAGCGATATTTGTCGTCAACATAGCAGCAGACTCGGCGCTGGCGGTCCTGATCGCTTCTGGCAACATGAAGGGCGACTGGCCCCTTCCTTTGCTCTTCTCGGTTGTCCCAGCGATCGCTATCATCTACACCGTACTAAGGCTCCGCACACTGCAACAACCACCTGATGACGCGGATCAACCGAACGAAACTTAACGGAATTTCAGCTGCTATTCCTAATGGGACAGCACCGTCCCGCCGTTTTTTATGTCACATGGAATGCGTGTCTGATACATCAACACGTCTGGAATCGGGCGTAGCCGGATTTTTAAAATCGCAGCCATGCACGCATTCAGCATAGCCATGTTCGTCTTCGCGTTTGCCAACTTGCTCTTCGCGATGGTGACCACGCAAGTCAGTATGATGGCCGAAGTCGGAGACTACCGAGCGCGTCTAATCCTTGCTGTAATTCAGCCCTTCATCGCAGTTTCCACCGTCGTCTTAGTGTTCATCTCCAAGCCGCGTCCATTCATTATTGACGTTCTTCGTCGCAGCAATCCTTTTGGTTAACATCTTCGCCGTCATTGTCCTTGCCAGATTGACAACCACTAAGGCGATCAGTGGGGATTGGATGACACCGCTCATCTTCAGCATCAACCCCACTCTCACGTTGGCCTACGCATTGTTTCTGCTGGCGAAAGGATTTCGCGCTGACGAAGCCAACTCAACGGTTGACGCCCAACCCTCACTCGCTAACTCGAATAGCGGTGGTGAGGGTGAATCTGGACGAATGGCAGTCAACAGCGTCAGCTGAATTCCTGCCTCACACCATCTCCGCAAACACTGGCTTCAACTTTGCTCGAGCCGCTGCCGACGCCTCTCCGTCTTCCGACTCGAATATCGGCAACTCCTCATCTAGATCCGCATTCAGATCGTAAAGTTCCCCTGTTTCATACAGCTTCCAATCTCGATCGCGCACGAATCGGATGCTGGTTAGATCGGGTCTGTTGGGGGTCATTGGGTCGTAGTGGAAGAAGAGCCAGTCTTTAGGGTTGCCCATCTCGCCCTTCAATTGAGGGTAGAACGACGTCCCGTCAATAACGTAATTGTTCGGGGCTTCGATGCAGGCCGCTTCCAGCATCGTGGGTAGGAAATCCGTTACGTCAACCAGGTCGTTATTCACGACGCCAGCGGGAACCGTCCCAGGCATCTGGACGATCCAAGGGACGTGGGTGCCGTGGTCATCGGTCGTGCTTTTACCACCGCAGATTTCGGTGTGGCGGTGAACAATCGAGCAGACTTCCTGTGGCGAACCGTTGTCGCCCGTGTAGATGACGAGCGTATCCTCGCTCAAGCCCTGCTCAGCGAGGTAGTCCAGCAACCTCCCGATCACCTTGTCGTGATACTCCACCATATCTTTGTAAAACCTGGGATGGGCATCTCCGCCGTCATCGTTCATTTCAGCCCACGTTCCCACGCCGAGGGTTTTATTCGAATTTGGTTGGAAACCATCCCACTCCGGACTGTCCGGCGTCGGCTCGAACGGCCCGTGCGTCAATGCCATAGGCCAGTAGACGAAGAACGGGTTGTCGTCGTCCTTTTTCCGCTCGACGAAGTCGATGATGTAGTCGAGGAAAAGATCGTCGCCGTATTCGCCCTCCGTGTCGTCCCGATACTTGCCGTTCGCATAGATGATCGGGTCCTTGTAACGAGAGCCTTTTTGTTCGGTGTGATGTGCGTGCCAGACGTGGTACTCGTCAAAACCCGCATCCTCGATTCGCTGTCCCTTGTTCCGCATCTCAGGGAACTGTTCGGGCGGGTTGTAGGAATACAGCTGCCACTTACCCGAGATGCATGTGTTGTAACCCGCATCAGAGAAAATGTGCCCGAACGTCACCTCGTCGGGCCTCATCAACCCGAAGCCGATGTAGTTCCTGAAGTTGTGCTTCCCCGTCATCAAAGCGACACGCGTTGGAGT
>VXTA01000168.1 GCA_009837685.1 Chloroflexota bacterium
GCGCGCTGCGTCTGAGATGAAGCTGGTCGGACCGAAGAGACCCATCTCGATCGCCTCACCGCTTGGCATCAACGTGAAACGATCGCCCAACCCGGCATTGAATAGATCACGAAAGGATTCGTCGGAGCCGGGCTTGACGTGGAAGAACAAGGTTCTAGGTTCACCGGCTGGAACGCAGGTTAGGTGCTGGCTCAACGGCGCCGATGGTGTGAGGGTCGTCCAGACATCATCGGGGCTGTCGAGATGGCCGTGATCTGCGGTCACGATGAGCCTCGCTTTGCCTTCTAGCGTAGTGCCGAGCGCTTCAACCAGCGCCGCCGCTTGCCGGACTGCGGTGCGCGTGAATGGGTGACTTACGCCATAAGAATGAGCAATGCTGTCGACATCGGTCCAGTAGACGTAGGTGAATGACTTGGTTGCCGTCCGCTCGATGATATTGAGCACGCTGGCGCAGATTTCACGGATCGGGTCGTCATCCTTCGAGAAGCCTAGCGTGGAAGTCTGTCCATACATCGATGTTGTGGTCGTAGCAGCCAATTCCTCACTAACTACGAAGGTAAAGGTGCCTAGTTGTCGGAACGGTATTGGCGGCGTGAACAGCATCTCCATGGGGCTAAAGCCGATTTGGTCCAATGGCTGTCCAGTCCGGGTCAACCTCCATGGCAGCGGTTGAATCCGTTCTCCGAGCCGCGGGATGTGGACGTCCCAACCAATATTCCCGTGCGTGCCGGGCCATCTACCGGTGGCAAGCGACATCAGATTGGGGCCAGTCGAAGTCGGAAGCGTAGAGCACATCGTCATCGCGTGTTTGCGTCGCACGTAAGAGTCGGTGGGCAATGTGTCCACGAAGTTCATGTCGAAGCCGTCAAGCAATAGGAGGACTACATGCTCGGGTTGTCCGATAAACCCCTCCAGTTCGGCCGATGCCGCTTGTGTCGCTTCATCGAAGGTGTTGGGATCGAGGACGCCTAAAGACCTCCCAAGCGCGTACCCAAGCGCGGCATGGTTGGGCGCGTCATGTTCGGGGATGATGGCCTCAAACTCTTCATCGATGGAAGCGATTAAGTCGGATCTGCTATTGATCATTGGGTGGGTTCCGCGTGATGATGTTCACTCCTTAGATAAGGGACATTCGTCAAGAATAATCTGCGTTAGAGCCAACCAACACGGTTTGAGTCGTACCCTGAGGTAATGCCAAATTTGAACTCCAAGGCGACGGTGATGTTCCTTGGCACCGGAACTTCGGAAGGTATTCCGAGAGTGACCTGCCTTACCGCAGATCCGCCAACTTGCCAGGTTTGCACAGATGCGATGCGACCTGGATCAAAAAACCGGCGGCGCAACACGGGAATTGTGATCCAACGCGAGCAGGACGACGGTCCGCCTATCAATATCCTGATCGACGCCGGCAAATTCTTCTACCAGGCAGCCATCGAGTGGTTTCCCAAACACGCGATCCGATCCCTCAATGCGGTCGTCCTGACTCATGCCCATGCCGATTCCGCTGGCGGTCTCGACGATCTACGGGACTGGACGAACACGATGCGGTTCGCACAAGGGGACGAACATGCCGCGCTTTTGGCCCGTGGTCGCGACGCTCGGATCCCTATCTACTTGCGGCAACAGGATCTGGATATCGTCGCCAAAACCGCGTATTACCTCGTAGATCGAACACAGATGACAAGTGGTGGCACTGTTGCGATCTTGGACTTCCGGATAATCGGTGACGAACCGATCGAAGTCTTCGGCACCAAGGTAATCCCGTTGCCGGTCCCGCACGGTCCCGACTACTCATGCAACGGTTACCGCGTCGGAGACTTAGCGTACATCTCAGACGCGTCGCAGGTGCCCGACGATGTGCTCGCCAAGATCGCGGATGTGGACACGCTAGTGATAGACGCCTTGCGAACGGAGCGTACACATGGTTCTCACTTGACGATGGAACAAGCCGTCGAGTACGCCAAAATCGTCAGGCCGCGGCGCACACTCCTTACAGACGCGGCGCACGGGATAGACCACTACGCGATGAACGCCCAGCTACGTGATCCGGAGTTTAGCGACGGGCTTGACATCCAGTACGCGTACGACGGTATGAGTATCGAGATCTCGGTTTAACGCTTCGTGTAGGTCATAGACCGTGTGAAGCATCGTATCGCTAACTGCCGGCATCGCGCTCGGCGCGGTATTGCGCGATAACGGCGTCGTCAGGCGGGTAGTACTTGCCGGGGGTAAGGTTCTCGCGGTCGAGCCGGGCTCGGATCCACTCTTCGAGATCATCGTATTCGATTGCTTTTTGAGCAATGTCGGGTGCAACGTAGCGAGGGATGCAAACCACTCCATCATCGTCCGCAACGATGTAGTCGCCTGGTT
Source organism: Chloroflexota bacterium (assembly GCA_009837685.1). Lineage (GTDB taxonomy): Bacteria > Chloroflexota > Dehalococcoidia > Lucifugimonadales > Lucifugimonadaceae > Bin127. The sequence continues at coordinate 2,371 of VXTA01000168.1, forward strand.
TTACCAAAACCCCATCGCAATTTACGGCGTCGTTCGTGGAGTAAGGAGTGCCGATACGCGTGCCGAGGTTCGAGGTTTTGTCGTAACCGTACAAGGCGATCCCGTATTCCTTGACGGTGTGCATATCGCGGATGCCGCCGTCACAAACCAAACCATCGACGCCACGCTGTTTCAGGCGAAGGAATTTGATGTCGCCTCCGATCGACATCAGCTTGGTGCGCATCGATTCCATGACGATGACATCGCCCGGACCCGCGAGTTCGAAGGCTGCGTATTCGGGAGATTCCTCACCACCGGGTTTTTCGGCCATGAGGTCTGCGCGAGCCGGGAGAAATCGGACAGTGATGGCGCGCGCAACGAGGCGCACTCCGGGATTCATAGTCCTGATGTTGGGCATATAAATGTATCGTGGGTCATGACCATTGCGCGCGAGGATGTCGATGACGGCAGTCGAATTGACCGTCTTGAGCTTCTCGATGGTCTCACGGTCGAGGACGTGATCAGGAGTGGGTTCAATGATGGCCAATTTTCGTTGAGCTCCGATGGATTGTTAACTACTCGGCATTTACAGATTCTAGTCAACTAGAGATGTTCATCCGCTCTGAGCGTGATTCCACTCCCCCGCGAATCTTTGCATTAGTCGAGCGATGTTCTTAGCGCCAAGGATGAAATCTTCGACCGTGATGTTTTCGTTCGGAGCGTGGATCTTATGGGTTGGATGGTCGATACCGGCAGACGTGATCGGGATGCCCAAAACTCCGCCGAAGTCGTACATAGGTCCCGATCCGGCCATCGTTGGATAGATCACCGCCGGTTTGCTGTAGGTATGTTCAGACGTTTGAATGGCCATCTGCGCCCATTTCGACGACATG
>VXTA01000065.1 GCA_009837685.1 Chloroflexota bacterium
TCGTGAACCCCGTCAGGTCCGGAAGGAAGCAGCGGTAAGCGGATAGCTCTGGGCGACGCAGGGTGATCTGATTCGAGCCGAGGCGGGTGCCAAGTACGGGCTACATTCCGAATTCGAGGTGCGCGGCCGCATTGATATCCTCCGATTCCGAAATACCCACATGCCGCGCCGCCGACTAGGTCAGCATTTCCTACGCGACAGCTCAGTCGCCCGACGTATCGTCAACGCGGCCGATATATCGGTCGGCGACACTCTCGTTGAGATCGGTCCGGGTAATGGCGCGTTAACGCATCACATCGTTGATGCCGCGAGCTTCTCTGGCAGTTCTGTCGTACTAGTCGAGATCGACCCGAAATACGCGGTCATGATGGAAGACAAATTCGCATCCAATCCTGATGTGCGAGTTGTGTGCGCTGACGCTAGGGACATCGATTTCGAAGATTTGCCGGAGTTGTCTAAGGGAAATCCATACAAGGTAGTTGCAAATCTTCCGTACTATGCCGGAACGCCGATCGTCAGATCGTTTCTGGAACGCGAACACAAACCTGAAAGTATGACAGTGATGCTGCAACGCGAGGTCGCGCGGGATATGTGCGCAACCCCCGGCAAAATGAGCCTCCTTTCAATCGCGGTCCAGATTTATGCAGAACCCAAGAAACTCTTTGATGTGTCACCCGTAGCCTTTCGCCCGCCGCCTAAGGTACATTCGACGGTGATCAAGTTAGTGCCACGGTCTGAGCCATTAGTAGCTTTGGACAAGATTGATGACCTCTTCAAGGTTGCTCGCTCCGCTTTCCTAGGTCGTCGCAAGCAGCTTCACAACTCGTTGGCGAACGGATTGGGAATGACGACAGATGAAGTGAAAGAGATGACGGCTGCGGTCGGGATCGACAGCGAGCGACGTCCCGCGACTTTGAGTATCGATGAATGGATCGCATTGACGCATCATTGGCGAGACGCATATCGGAATGAGAAGACCGAAATCGTCGCAGGCTAAACGATCGTGATCGTCGAACACGCATACGCGAAGCTGAATCTGACGCTCGAGGTAATCCGAAAGCGCACCGATGGGTATCACGATTTGGCGACGATATTGCAGACAGTCGACCTTCACGACACGCTGGAGTTTCGCGACAACGAAGCGATCGAATTCGAGTGTTCAGACGCTTCGATAGCAGATGATGACAATCTAGTAGTTCGTTCAGCCGAAGCGCTTCGTAAGTCTACTGGTACTGACCGGGGAGCACACATTAGCTTGCAGAAACGGATTCCGGTTGCGGCCGGCCTAGGTGGTGGTTCAGCCGATGCGGCGGCCACGTTGCGGGGATTGAATCGGCTGTGGGAGTTGGGCTTATCCGAAAACGAGTTAGTCGAGATCGCGGCTGAGGTGGGTTCGGACGTGCCGTTTCTGGTTAGCGGTGGGACGGCATTGGCAAGTGGGCGTGGAGAGAGATTGGAACGATTGCCGGCTCCCGAGCACGGGTGGTTCGTGATCGTTACACCGAGGGACGCTGGTGATGATGGTTCGGGATTGAACAAAACGACTCGAATGTTCGGCATGTTGACATCAACCTCGCATACGACCGGGAGCCTGACGCGTAAGTTGGCGGCTCGGATGATCGAGAAAGGCGATTGCCATCCGGCATTCATGTTCAACGTCTTTCAGCAAGTCGCCCCGCACACGTTTCCGAATTGGCAGAAGATTCACGACGGATTTGCGGGCTTGGGCGCCTCCGACATCGTTTTGACTGGCGCGGGCCCCTCGATGTTCGCGGTCGCTCCGAGCAAAGAAGTGGCGACAGCGTGGGCTTTGCTGACTAAGGCGCGTATGGGATGTGAAGCGTTTGCGGTGGGATTGGCGCCCCGCATCGAGATCAGTCCGGAACAATGACACCCGCATTGGACATATTGGCGGGAATGCTGTGCGGCACGTTGATGGGATTGATAGCCTCCGCGCACGCGGCAGTAATGCTGACCGCACGCCCACCGCGGATGATTCAACAGCGTATCGAGGAAGGCGGATCGTCAAATCTGGTGACTGTGATCGTGTTCGGATTGGTAGTGATGTGGACGATATTAGGTGTGTTTGCGGCACTCGCCGCGGATGCGGTGTTGCCTGATGTCGCAGCAATGAGACTGGTGCCAAGTTCGGCGTATCTCGTCGCTGTAGTTTTATTGCTGGTGATACTGGGCGCGCCCACGCTGCTGTTTCTTCGTGACAGATGGATGCACGGAATGTTCAGCTTGCTGATCGCACTCGGTATATACGGATTCTTGATCCCCAACGCGGTGATCGCGTTGCAGAATCGAGCGTAACGGGGCATAGAATCCTCGGCAGAGTACACACATTCAATTACAACTCACCATTCAAAATCACAGCAATCACAGTTCAATATGCCACGCCGCATATACCGCAGGAGCAATCGAGCATGGATACGAGAAACAGATTTGAAGGCAAGGTTGTTTTGCTGACTGGTTCGGCGTCGTCGTTGAAGGAAGAGCGAATGGGCTTCGGTGGCTGCACGGCATGGAAGATGCTTGAGGAGGGGGCAAAAGTCGTCATTACCGATATACAGGACGACAAAGGCTATGCCGCAGTCGAGCAGATGCTCTCGGCAGGACACGATGCGATGTATGCGCACTTAGACGTTCTTGACGAATCTAACTGGACGGACGTAGTTGATCGGACAGTGGTTGCTTACGGACGGCTCGACATCTTAGTGAACCTTGCGGGAGCGCAAGATCGCGGCACGCTCTACGAAGCAGATGTCGGTGAGTGGCGAAAGGTGATGGAGATCAGCACGACGGGAATTCTCCTCGGTACGCGCGCCGTGATATCGCCGATGACGGAAATCGGCGGCGGCTCGATAGTCAACATGTCGTCGATGGCCGGCAAGTTCGCAGGCGAATACGGCTCGGCATATGCGATGTCCCGCGCCGGGATGTTGCACTTTACACGTGCATCAGCGATTCAGCTGGCGAAGTTCGGCATACGTTGCAACTCAGTCCTACCCGGATGGGTTCACACACCCTTCACCGAGCACATCTACGCGGTCGCTTCCGAACGTGATTGGCGATCTGAACGAGTACCCCTGGGCAGATGGGGCGAGCCGGAAGAGATCGCCGACGCGGTCTGTTTCCTCGCCTCAGATGAGGCTTCCTACATAACGTCTTCGCAGTTGGTGGTGGATGTCGGCGTTACAGCAGGATTCAAAGGCTCTACTCTGCCGGATGGGTAT
>VXTA01000192.1:0-1451 GCA_009837685.1 Chloroflexota bacterium
GTACCAGGTGTCGATGGCTGCGCCGGCGATGGTGCGGTTTTTGAGGGCGTTGTAGAGGGCGGTTTCGTCGATGATGTGTCCGCGTGCGGGGTTGATGATGTAGGAGGTTGGTTTCATCAGCGAGAGTTCGTGTTCGCCGATAAGTCCGTGGGTTGCGGGTCCTAAGGGTGTGGAGATGAGCACGAAGTCGGCTTCTGACAGGACGTATTCTCGGGCGTGTTTGCCGCCTCCGACGTATTCAGCGCCGTAGAGTTCGCCCTCTGCTCTGTCGGCGCGACCTGCGGCGATAACGGGCATTTCGTAGGCTTGGGCAAGTCTTGCGACACGGCTTCCGATGGCGCCGAATCCGATGATGCCGAAGGTGCGGCCCATTAGTTCACGGTAGACGCCGTGTCTGCCGGGCCACATCTCCCATGATCCGGCGCGGAATGTGCGATCGGATTTGAAGAGTTCGTGATCGAGGGCTACGGCTACGGCCATGACCCATTCGGCGATGGGTGCTTCGTGGTGGTAGGCGTTTGCGACGGTGCAGCCTTCAGGAACAGCTTCGGGGTCGATGCGGTCGTATCCGGCGGCGGCTATGAGGATGGCCTTCAGCGAGTTCGCGGCTGCGCCCATCTCTTTTGTGAAGTCGGTACCGATGTAGACGTCAGCGTCGACTAGGGCGTCGGGCGATGCTTTGTTGTCGTGATACTCGGTAAAGACCCACTCGACGGGTTCGGTTACGGGGAAGGGGGCGGAGTCTTGGTTGCGGCCGGCGTTGACGACTACTCGGAGTTTGGGGGGCATTGGAGTGGGGTTTTGAACTGTGATTAATGTGATTGTAATGATGGGCTGTGATATTTGGTTCTTGAGTGTTTGGGTGCCAAAGCATCGCCTGCGTTCGGGTAAACGAAAGGGCGACCACGAGGGTCGCCCCTACGGTTAATGCGTTTACGCGGTATGACCCCCCTGCGGTCGCTTTGCTCCCGCGTCCCCCTTTTGCTTCGCAAAAAGGGGAGGGGTTGGCCCCCTTTGTCCTTCGGACATTTCCCCCATGAATGGGGGAAACCCTAGCCCGCACCTCTGGATTCCGGCTTTCGCCGGAATGACCTGTTCAGAACGCGGGTTTGCCGGAGGACCAACTCCAGTTGTCGGGTGGCCAGACGTTTCGGCCTCGGCGGGCTCCCATGTTGCCGGCCATGGAGGCGTCGCGGCGTTCTTCGTCGTACCAGTCGGCTACGGTGTCGCGCCAGAGTTTGATGTGCGGGGTTCCGACGTGGTAGTCGAAGGCATCGCGGTTTGCGTAGACCTCGTAGAGGTAGAGCTCGGTGGGGTCTTCGACGTTTTGGTAGACGTCGAAGCGAAGGCATCCGGGCTCTTCGTGGGTCGATCCGATGCCGTCGAGGGTTACGGCAGCGATGAAGTCGTCGACCTTGTCGGCTTGGACGTATTGGGGCGCGTGTATGAAG
>VXTA01000192.1:1461-3236 GCA_009837685.1 Chloroflexota bacterium
GTTCTGGAACGCGGGATCGTCGACCGCGCCGGGTCGGTAGGCATCCCAATCGGCCGGGCCGGCGGGGTAGACGGAGCGGCAGAAAGAGACTTCCGGTGGCTCTGCAAACATGTCGGCTGAGGCGTCGCGCCACTGGTGGAAGTGGTAGGCCATCGTGTGGTATTGGAACGCGGCCTCGTCTTCGTAGACCTCGCAGAATGCGAACTTTGTGGGGTCTTCGTCATCTTGGATGATGTCGAAGCGGTAGCAGTTGGGTTCGCCGAGGACGGATCCGACGCCGTCGCCGACAGAGGCTTCGATGAAGTCGTCGATGCGGTCGTCTTTGACCTTTAGACGGACCATTAGGATGTACATGTGGTTCTCCTGGTTGGGTGATGGGCTTTGATTGCCGTAAGTGAGTATATCGCGGGGTTAGGAGTAACTCTGACTGAAATTCTATGTTTGCATTGACTATCATGTTGAGCAACATGAAGCGCCTTTGGAAAGCTGTTTTGGCGGTTGTGGTTTTGGTCCTGGTCGGGATATCACAGATTGATGATGTGCAAGCGCAGGAACTGATTAATCCGGTCGAAACAGACTGGATCGTTTTCAGCGGTGCCGTAACAGTCAACGGCGAAGCTCCGACGCACGGTGGGTTTACGATCACCGCTCGTATCGGCGATGTTTACGAATCGCAGCCAGTGACAGTAGACGTATCCCCAACTGGAGCCATTCGATATGGACACTTACTCGTAAATCCACCGGGGTGCCTGGACTTGATAGGATCCCAGATCGAGTTCTGGGTCAACGGAGAGGTCAAGTCAACGGTGACGAATTGGTACGCGATTCTGGAACCCTGTCCGGAGTCCAATTCACTATGTCCGGTGTCTGAATATTGGGGCATCGCAGGTTTCCTTCGCGATTTGGATCTTGATTTCCCGAGCCTGCCCGATCCGGAATCAATGCCTGATATAGGGAAACTCGGAGTCGGCGGTTCTGCACTTTCAGCGACCTTCGCCCTGATTGTTATGTTGGCTGGATCTGTGCTCGCACTGTTTGGCATCTGCGCGTTTAGTCGCCGGGATCGGGTCAAACAACAGGAATGAGTTGGCGACCACATTCCCGCTTGAGTTGAATCTGCGAGCTTTCCACGATGCCTAACGCTGTTATCCCTGAACTCAGGTACTCGAGCGACCATGATGTCTACGAATTGCGGGTCCACGATGTGGTTCTGCGCGGTGAGTGTGTGACATTGCGTCCGATGACGGAATGCGATTGGGGTCTGTTACTTGCTTGGAACAACGATCCTGATCTGATGGAGCACGTTGAAAGCGATGGTTTCACGCCGCGCAGTTTGAGTGAAATCCAGTCGATCTATCGTTGGATCTCGACCCACGCGTACTGCTTCATCATTGAGATGGACCGGCGCGCAATTGGCGAATGCTGGTTGCAACGAATGAATCTGCGGCGGATTGTTGATCTACACCCCGGTGAGGATCTTTGGCGGATCGATTTGATGATCGGGGTGAAGGAGTTGTGGGGGCGAGGTTACGGGAGTGAGGCTATTCGATTGTTGGTTGAGTTTGGGTTCGGAGGTGTGGGCGCTGATGCGATTTACGGCCTTGTGGCGAAGGGCAACACGAGGAGTACCCATGCGTTTCAGAAGTGTGGATTCGCGGTTGTTGATGAGGGGCACGAAACCGATGGCGCGAAGGGTTACGAATTGGTCAAATTCAATCCCGCGTCAATACCGAGTTAACCTCTTCCGAGGTAAAGTTGCTCGTTGGGGATGACGA
>VXTA01000140.1 GCA_009837685.1 Chloroflexota bacterium
AGTCCATCTACGCCGATGCACCCGATGTATGTAAGTGAGACGCTCCAAAAGCATCTGGACGAAGATGGGCACATCACTTTCGACGGCGGTGATTACTGCCATTTCCTACGGGCCACAGTGCCCCGAGAAAGGCCATTCAGATTCCATAATGTTTCGAGCTTTGGCATGATCGGAGTCGGCATCGCTTATGGGATGGGAGCGCAGGCGGCATTGCCGGATACACAGTGCGTCGTTTGCGTTGGGGACGGTTCGTTCGGCTTCAACGGCATGGAACTCGATACGATGGTGCGCCATGATCTGCCAGTGAAGATATTGCTGGGCAACAACTCGATCTGGGGTATCGATTGGCAGATACAGAAGGGAATCTACGGGCGCCCTGTGTGGACCGATCTAGCTCAGGGAACACGTTACGACCTAGTGGCGAAGGGTCTAGGTGCATACGGCGAGAACGTCCAAACCGCGGAGGAGCTAGAGCCAGCCATGAAACGCGCGTTCGCGCACAACGGGCCGGCGTTGCTGAACATAGAAGTCGATCAAATCATCAGCCCAGTAGCCGAAGCGGCGATCGACCGCAAGGTCGGGTCGCACGGTTAGTTCCCGAGACGCGTCGAAGGAGAAGAGAGCATGACGATCAAAGTTGACAAGACGCGGGTGCCCGACGGTAATGCCGGCTATTTTGATCCCGCTTTCGTCGAGCGACGAGAGCTGCTGCCCGGCGTTCAGGCCCAATTGATTTGGGGCGAGCGAATAATGATGGGCATTATCGATATCGAGCCGAACGCTGTAGTCCCGTGGCATTCACACATGCACGAACAGTGCGGACGTGTCTTGGAAGGGGCAGCCTGGTTCGAACTAGAGGGTCACGAAAAGACCAAATTGGTTGCCGGAGAACACTACGTTATCCCCGGCCACGTCCCTCATCAGGTGACCGCGACTAACGAGGGTTGCGTAGCACTCGACATTTGGTCGCCGATTCGAGAAGAGTACATTTCCGACGACATCGGATTCTTCAGCGATTCAGATTAGTCGCCGATAACTCAATAGAACCGACGCTAACCCGAGAATCCCGTCCGCTTAATCCGACGGACGGGATAGTTTTCGATCCGAATGGGAATGGGTTACTGCTTGGTTTCCCAGAAGATTTTGCCGATCTCTTCTAGTGCGGCTTTGAAGCTCTGCGCCGCTTCCATGTCGACGTTTTGCTTCGCTTGGCTACCTAGTTTGCAAGCGTTCCAGACCAGTTCGTGAAGGTTCGGGTACTGCTCGAGATGCTCGGGCTTGAAGTAGTCTGTCCAGATGACGAGGATGTCGTCCTTGGCCTTTTTGGCGTGTTCTTCCTTAGCGACGACGTATCGGATGAGATTATTCCGCGTCGAAACGTCCGACGCGTCACCGGCTTCTTCGATCAGCTCAGTCATCCGGATGACGGTCTGGGCTGCCTGAATTGCGTCGTGAGGGTCATAAATCCCGCACGGTATGTCGCAGTGCGCATGGGCAACGCCGATTGGGGACAAACGGTCAGCTATTCTTCTGACACTTCGTAGCATCGTCATGGTTCCTTTCATGTTTCCGCGAGACCACCTCACGGACCAGTAGGGCGATAGTCGATAACATGTCGATTACCGGTATCAAGAATAGACTAATCCGATGTTCGCTAGCGTCAAAACGAAATTACAGGCGATCGTCGAAGCTCCGGGCAGATTTCTCGATCGTCTGACTAGCAAATGGGTGCTGATTGTAGGTCACTCGATGCACCCGGTATTGCGAGACCGGCAAAGAGTGCGCGTTAGCCGTCGTGCCTTCAAGCATTCCGAACCGGCACGCTGGGATATCGTCCTATTCGAACACCCTGAACGGGAACGTTTCTGGGAGACGAAGCGAATCGTCGGTTTACCAGATGAGGACGTGCAGCTAATTGACGGACGACTTCAAATCGATGGTGTCGAAACCGAGGACCCGTTCATCTACGGCGGTCAACCTCGGATGGATCGAACTTGGGCATTACGAGAGGACGAATACGTCGTGATGGGCGACAACCGCAAACGTTCAACTGACAGCAGGACGTTCGGCCCCGTCCCACGCGGCAACATCTTGGGCAAGGTAATCGTCGATTCTCAACAGCCACCGAGTTAACGGCCGCTGGTCATCTCGTGAATCAACGTGTTCACTCTACGAGCAATGTCGTGGATAAGCGGCACGATCTCATCGTCAGACGACATCTTGGACGGGTCGGGCAATCCCCAATCATCTACATCCGCGAAGTTGATGGCGGGGCAAGACTCAGCGTCCACTTCGCAGCCCATCGTGACAGTCCTTGGTCCGCGTTGCAACATTTCGTCTGTCATCAACTTCGGAACTTCTTGCGACGCGTCGAGATTGAACGACTCCAATACACGTTGAACTGCTGGATTGATTCGTGCTCCCGGCGTGGATCCTGCGGATTGAGCGCGCATTTCCAAACCTAGCTTGGAGGCGCGGTCGTTGAATATGGTTTTTGCGGCGACGCTTCGTCCCGCATTGTGAGTGCAAACGAATAGCACGTCTATCTGGTCTTTACTCATATTTGCTCCTCGCGATTTGGACGGGTTCCGGTTTACCGCCCGGCAAACCAGGTTCGATGACCAGTTTGAACAGCAACGCACCCAACGGCGCGCCGATGAGTGGACCAAGAATGTAGACCCAGAATCCGCCCTCTGGTCCTGGGATAGCGATATCTCCCCAGCCCGCGAGCCACGAAACGATCCGCGGTCCGAAATCCCGCGCTGGGTTCCATCCCGCCTGCGTTATCGGCGCGAACAAACTGATCAGTGCTGCGACGGTAAATCCGATGAAGAACGGTACCATTCCGTTCGTCGGAATACCAGCGTTGCGTCGTTCAGTCAGCGCAAATATGACGAACGCGAGGATTGCAGTCCCGAACGCCTCAACGGCGAACGCGTGCAACGGAGATACGGAGAACGCAGCCGAATCAAACATCCCCGGATTAGGAAAGTACTCGCCGAATGCCATTGCGGACCTTTGGCTACCTAATTCTCCACGAACGATGCCGTTTTCCATTTCAAATCGGTCGATGAACGGGTTGAACAGGATCAAGACCACCACACCCGCAATGACGGCCCCGATCAACTGTGCGCCCCAATATGCGAACAAGCGGTTTACCGGGAATTGATCGCGTCGGAAGATCGCGAATGCCAGACTCACCGCTGGGT
>VXTA01000247.1 GCA_009837685.1 Chloroflexota bacterium
AGGCTGGGTATACAGGAGGCGATCTGCCGAAGACGGTGATCGGCGAGGTCAGAGCGGTCGCGCCGGAGTTGGGCATCTCCGAATCGGAAGCGGTACATGTAGCGGCTCAAGCAGCGGTGGAGGCGATGGGGGACATGCCTGTTTATGAGCAGGCCGAGGCTTGGGATGCCATCTTCCGTGAATTGATTGCTGAGGACGATCAACGTCAAGCGAGCCAAGGTGACGACGTAAGCGAGACGCCGAATCAGCCTTCAAACCCATAAGTTGGGAAAATGTGGGCTCGAATCCAGTTTGAATGCAACTGGAATCGAGATTTGGTAGTGGTGGACTGATAAGATTGTAAAGATGAGAAACCGCGTTTCTTAAAGACGCGCGCACGCGCGTACGCGAGGGGCGCCCAATCCAAACCGAGTCCTTGGTCGTAGATTGTGTGGTGGGTGAGGGATTGGCGATAGGCACCGACCGGACTCTTTGCTTGGAGGACTATGACGACCGAAACTACCATCGCAACGAATGGCAACGGGCACACGGGATCGTCCGAATACAACGCTGAAGACATCACGGTGATGGAGGGCCTGGAGGCCGTCCGCAAGCGTCCGGGGATGTACATCGGCACGACGGGTCCCGAGGGCGTGTTCCACCTTGTTCGTGAGATCGTCGACAACAGTGTTGACGAGGCGATGGCGGGGTTTGCGAGCACTGTAGATATTCAGATCCACGAGGATGGGTCGGTAACGGTTGTTGACGATGGTCGTGGGATTCCGGTCGACACTCACGATAAGACCGGCAAATCGGCGCTTGAGACGGTGATGACCACCCTCCACGCTGGCGGGAAGTTCGGCGGCAAGGGATACCAAGTTTCTGGCGGGTTACACGGTGTGGGAGCCTCGGTGGTGAACGCGCTGTCGGAGTGGACGGTTGTGGAGGTGCGGCGCGATGGGTATGTGTACTCGCAGCGGTTCGAGCGTGGCGTGACGATGAACGACATGACGGTGCGAAAGCAGACGTCGGCCGATCTGCTAGGGACGGGGACCAAGGTTACTTGGATGCCGGATAGCGAGGTGTTCCCGGAGATCGATTACGACTGGGACGGTGTTACTGGTCGTTTGAGGGAGATGGCTTATCTGAACCAGGGACTTGCCATCCGGCTCCGAAGCGACTGGCATGAAGAGACGCACTGGCCGCACAACGATATTACGTTCCGGTTCGATGGGGGTGTTCGAAGCTTCGTTCGGACGTTCAACCGACGGCGCGGGGGTATACACGATAGCGTGATATACGCCGCAGGAACCGTGGAGGATGTTGCGGTTGAGGTGGCGTTCCAGTACAACCAGTCGTTCGTGGAGAACTGCTTATCGTTCGCCAATGTGATTCGGACTGGCGACGGTGGTACGCATGTCACTGGTTTCCGGTCGGCGTTGACCCGTGTGGTGAATGACTATGCGAAGAAGAACAATTTGCTGAATATCGGCAAGGACGGTGTAGCGACGCTGTCGGGTGAAGATGTCCGAGAGGGGTTGATGTCGGTTATCAGCGTCAAGGTGAAGGACCCGCAGTTCGAGGGTCAGACGAAGGGGCGCTTAGGCAACCCGGAAGTCTCGGGAGCGGTCGCGCAGCTTGTTGGCCGGTATCTGACGGAGTTCCTTGAGGATCATCCAGACGAGGCGCGCGTCATCATCGACAAGGCGTCGACCGCGGCGCGGGCGCGCGAGGCTGCTAAGAAGGCACGTGACCTCATCATTCGCAAGAACGCGATGGATGGCGGGTCGTTGCCGGGCAAGCTCGCGGACTGCTCGGAGAAAGACCCGTCACGGTCTGAGCTCTACATCGTGGAGGGCGAGTCGGCAGGTGGATCGGCGAAGCAGGGGCGCGACCGTCAGTTCCAAGCGATTCTGCCGTTGAAGGGCAAGATTCTGAACGTCGAGAAGGCTCGCCCGGAGCGGATGTTTGCGCACGACGAGATTACGGCACTCATCACGGCGATTGGTGCCGGCATGGGTGAAGAGTTCGACTCCGAGAAGCTCCGTTACCACCGGATCATCATCATGACGGATGCGGACATCGATGGTGCTCACATCAGAACTCTGTTGCTGACGTTCTTCTTCCGCAACATGCGGCAGTTGATCGACGAGGGGTATCTGTATATCGCTCAACCGCCGTTGTACAAGGCTTCTAAGGGGCGGCGCAGCAACTGGCTCTATGCCGATGCCGACCTTGACAGCTGGATGGCGGAGCGGGCTTTCAACGGGCTCTCCATCGCCTCCGATGATGATGAGGTTGACATCGAGGTGAAGGGCAAGTCGCTGGGCAGCACAATCACGCAGTTGCGAGAATTCCGAGAGGCGTACGGCATCGTAGACGCCCTAGGAGTTCCTAAGGATGTGTTCTTCAACCTGTTGCGAGACCCTGAGTGGCAGAACTTGACATTCACGCGAGATCGGTCGTCCGAGATCATCGCGGAGTTGAACGACGATCTGACGGGTGAGGATGGTCCTTTCCAAGTCGACTTGTTTAACGATAGCGTGGATGAGGATCAGGCGGCCTTCACTCGTGAGGTCAATGAAGAGTCCGGCGAAGACGATGAGGAAGCTCCGGTGACCTACATGATCCAGGACTACGAACTCACGGAGGATGTGTACAACAATCCTGCGATCCGTCGAGCAAAGAGGCTCTACCCGCGTGTAGCAGACTTCGTCTCCGCTGATGCGTTCTCGATTAAGCGTCGGGAAAATGTCGTGTTGGATGACATCAACTGGGAGGAACTTCCAGAGGCATTAGAAGAGAACTCGGACACGAGTGGCATCAATATCCAACGCTACAAGGGCCTCGGAGAGATGAATCCAGATCAGTTGTGGGAGACGACGATGAATCCGCAGAACCGACTGATGTTGCAGGTTACCGCGGAGGATGCGATCAGTGCTGACGACATTTTCCGCACTTTGATGGGTGAGGAAGTTGGTCCGCGGCGGGACTTCATTCGGGCGAATGCGCTTGAGGTTAAGAACTTGGATGTTTGAGTACAACTGATTAAAGTACTCAAATCTCTAAATCCTTAGATAACAACGATAAGCCCGTCAACTTCGTCGAAAGTTAGTTTGCGAAGTCCTTGTGTGAACTGAGACCGGTGCTCTTAGTCAGAAATCATGATGTCAACACTGTGTTGGTT
>VXTA01000171.1 GCA_009837685.1 Chloroflexota bacterium
TCTGCGCACTCTTGGGAGCGCTGTTCGGATGGATGTGGTGGCGGATTTTGGGCCGGAGGTGAGCGAATCACGGGCGTTCAGCGACCGCCGAAGAAACGCTTTAACCGAGAAATGAATCGCTCAATGATGTTGCCGCTGGAGTACGCTGACCTGCGCGAACGAGGGCTCTTGCCGTTCTTCCGATCCTCGATGCATTCCACACACGTGCAGTAAGGCGGATGTTCGTCGCGTGCGTAGTTCCAACGGTCCATATGTATCGACGGTTCTTTGGGATGACTCTCTGGGATGCCTCTATGGCTACCAGTCTATTTGACGCTTAAGCTCTTCCAATCTGGCGAGTTCTTCGTCCGTAAGGTTCTCGTAAAAGCCTTCGAGTCCGCTGTATTCGCCGGTGTAGTTCGGCTCGCGGCGTTCTAAGAATGATGTCCGACCTTCTTGTGCGTCCTGCGTCGTTTGCAGCAGGAGGAAGTTCATCATCGCTTGCACATTCCATGCCTGTTCGACGGGCAGATCGGAGAAGCGATGCACAAACTCCTTCATCTTGATTGTTGCGAGCGGTGGCATCTCGGCGATGCGTTTGGCGAATTCCAACGCGCGTGGCATGAGTTGATCGGCGGAAACTGCTTCGTTGACCAGCCCGATCCTCATCGCTTCCTCGGCATCTACGGTTTCGTCGGCGAGAAGCATCTTCATTGCATCGACGTATCGAAGCTGTTTCAGCAGCATCGTTGCTCCTGGCCCGGCTCCGACCCAGCCGCGCGAGATGAGCCCGAATCGGAAGTTGGCGTTGCCGATCGCGGCGATGCGGATGTCGGTCGAAGCGAGTAGCAAGTAGAGGCCGGCACCAACCGCCCACCCGTTGACGGCGGCGATTACGGGTTTATGAATCCGAGGAAAATGATCGGCCATACCACCATCGATGCCGGTTTGAAAGCCGTTTATGTAGCCAGAAGGCGGCCTGAAGATCCGTTCAAGCGCGAGGAACGCGTGTTCATCTGATGTGACATCGTCGCGGACCGATAGATCGTGCCCGCCGCAGAAGTGCCGTTCACCTTCGCCTGTGATGATGATGGCTCGGACATTGCGGTCATCCCAGGCATCTCTCAAAGCGTTGCCTAGATCGAGGGCGTGCTGCTTGTCCAGGCTGTTGGCTCGTCGCGCGTTGGCGATTGTAATAACGGCTATGTGACCATCAGTGTTGTATTGAATGCTCATCGCGAGAGGATATCGACAGTCTTGGAACCCTTTGCCATATTTACTATTTATGTGCTAGGACATATGTATAATATACAGCCGAGTAGCGATTGGGCTACGAGTAACTATAAAAGAGAGAATTCGCAAAATGCTTGCAAAGACGAACACGTGCGCTGTCAGCGGAGTAGACGGTCAACTAGTTGAGGTCGAGGTAGACATTTCACCGGGGCTCCCCCGATTCAACATCGTAGGACTGCCGGACTCATCCGTGCAGGAGTCGCGCGAACGTGTTCGTGCTGCGATACGGAACTCCGGCGCGGAGTTCCCCATGCGGCGGATAACAGTGTCGCTGGCACCCGCCGACATCAAGAAGACCGGGCCTTCGTACGACCTGCCTATTGCGATCGGCATACTGGTCTGTAGCGGGCAGGTCCCTGACGCTGTAGCTAGTTCGCTGTTCCTAGGCGAGTTGTCGCTTGACGGAAAGCTCCGTTCGACGCACGGCATGTTGCCGATGCTCCAAGCGGGAAAGGATCGGGGATACGACACTGCGTTCGTACCCAACGTCAACGCTAAAGAGGCGTCTCTAGTGCCCGGAATCGAGATCCGGCCGGCTGAGACACTCAAACAGCTTGTGTCCTACCTGCGAGATGGCATAGACATGCCGATGGTGCAGGGTGGTGGCATACCCGACACGCTCCCGGCTGAAGCTACGCGCACAGGTTACGACTTCCGTGATGTTCGAGGCCAAGAGCAAGCCAAGAGGGCGTTGGAGATCGCGGCGGCCGGGCACCACAACATCGTATTGATGGGCGCGCCCGGATGCGGCAAGACACTGCTGGCGCGATGCCTACCGTCGATCATGCCACCAATGACTCCGGAAGAGGCTTTGGAAGTCACCACCATCTACTCGGTGACGGGGCTGTTGCCATCGGGTAGCCCCTTGATAACGAACCGGCCGTTCCGAGCACCGCACTACACCATATCGAACGCCGGACTCATCGGCGGCGGAAGCATACCGCGCCCTGGGGAGGTAACGCTGAGCCATCGCGGCGTTCTGTTCTTGGATGAACTGCCCGAGTTCGGGAACGCGACATTGGAGACGTTGCGGCAACCACTCGAGGATCGGTCAGTGACCATCAGTCGCGCTCGAACAAGCGCCACGTATCCGGCGAGCTTCATGTTGGTCGGCGCGATGAACCCATGCCCCTGCGGCTACCACGGCGATTCACAGCACCCGTGTACCTGTGGCGAACCAGCCGTCGCCCGCTACCAGCGTCGCATTTCAGGTCCGTTGATCGACCGCATCGACATGTTCGTCGATGTACCACGTGTCGAGTATGACAAGCTGATCACTCCACCCAACGAAGAGGGATCGGAGGCGGCTCGCGAGCGCATCATGGTCGCTGTCGATCTGCAACACGAGCGATTCAGAGGTTCCACCGTAATGTCGAACGCGCTCATGGGACCAGTAGAGGTCTGGGATTCCTGCAAGATGTCCGATGATGCGAAATCGTTGCTCCAAAGTGCGATGAAGCACTTGCGACTGTCTGCAAGATCATGCCATCGAGTGTTGAAAGTTGCACGCACGATCTCAGACCTTGAGCAGATGCCTCTCATCGAGAATCACCACCTCGCTGAAGCGCTCATGTACCGACACAAGACGGCATCTTAAGACCGACGCGTAATAAGACGAATCAACGATGTCGATCGAAGGAATAACGGCGACGCTGGAAGAACGCGGCCTGATTTGGCAGGGCAGCGGGTTCGCGATTGTCGGTGCAGGTTCGCTGTTTGTGCTGTCGGTATACTCTGAAGCAGACCACTGGACCATAGGAATATACCGCCTCTCCGTAACTCAACTCAACTGGGCTTTCGTCCTCGCGATCGCCTTAGCCATCGAAGGGATTAGGAGTATGTTCAAGACAACAACCGAAATCCGAAAAGCGGCCAGAACGAAATTCATCGCC
>VXTA01000080.1 GCA_009837685.1 Chloroflexota bacterium
GCCCGCTGCCGGCAATGATCAGTCGGCCGCTCTGTGCCGCTCGACTCATCGGAGGGGGATTATGTAGGGTAGTTGACAGTGTGTATCACCCGATATAATCTGTGGCATGGCTAAGAGCAACAAGAAGGCTCCAGGCAAGCACCATCGCAAGGGCATAACGCTGCTGGAGTTGACCGAGATGTTTCCTAACGAGCAGGCTGCTCGTGCGTGGTTCGAGGCGCAGGTGTGGTCTGGGCAGCGTTGCTGCGGACACTGCGGATCGACGAACACTCATGAGGCGAAGCACAAGACGATGCCGTATCGGTGCCGTGACTGCCGCAAATATTTCTCTGTGAAGACCGGCACCGCGCTGGAAGCGTCAAACGTGCCGTTGCGCAAGTGGGTGTTCGCTATCTACTTGGAACTCACGAATCTGAAGGGCGTGTCGAGCATGAAGCTGCACCGCGACTTGGGGGTGACTCAGAAGACTGCGTGGTTCATGCTGCATCGCATCCGCGAGGCATGGTCGGAGGTTGAGCTTGGACCGTTTGACGGCCCTGTGGAGGTTGATGAGACCTTTGTGGGCGGGAAGGCGAAAAACATGCACGCTGTGGACCGGGAGCGGCGCATCACCGGTCGCGGCGGTACGGACAAAGCCGCTGTGATAGGTGCGAAGGACCGAGCCACGAACAGGGTCACTGCTCGCGTCGTGGACAGCACCGACGCTGACACGCTGGTGCCGTTCACCGAGGCAGCTTCCACGCCGGAAGCGACGGTGTACACCGACGGGAACCGTGCCTATCTCGGCATTGACCGTGACCATGAGACGGTCGCTCATTCAGTGGGCGAGTATGTCCGCGGGCAAGCTCACACGAACGGCATCGAGAGCTTCTGGGCGATGCTCAAAAGGGGCTATCAAGGCACCTATCACCACTTCAGCCCGCAGCACCTCCACCGGTATGTCAACGAGTTCGCAGGACGCCACAACTTCCGCAACTCGGACACCATCGACCAGATGCGTGCCACGGTGCGCAGTCTTGTTGGGCAGCGCATCCGCTACGCCGACCTCGTAGCCAACGGCGCAGCCCGCGGTCTGGCGATCCCAGACGGCGAGCCGTGGTGATGACGATGGGCGAACCGAACTGGGCCAACAAGACGGTATTCACAGGCGACAATCTGCACATCATGCGCCGCATGAACAGCGGCACCGTGGACCTGATCTACCTCGACCCGCCGTTCAACTCCAAACGCGACTACGCCGCCCCTATCGGCTCGCAAGCAGCCGGCGCAGAGTTCTCCGACACTTGGACCTTGCGCGACGTGGACGCCGAGTGGATCAACCTGATCGAGGACAAGCACCCCGCATTGCACCGGATACTGCTGGCCGCCACCACGGACAGCGACAAGTCGTACCTCGCGTACATGGCAGTCCGACTGCTGGAGCTTCATCGGCTGCTCGCTGATACGGGATCGCTCTACTTGCACTGCGACCCGACCATGAGCCACTACCTCAAGCTGCTGCTGGATGCCATCTTCGGCCGCAGCCAGTTCCAGAACGAGTTCGTCTGGTACTACAGCGGGGGGGGGGCGTCCCGCAAGCGCTGGGCGCGAAAGCACGACGTGATCCTGTTCTACGCACGCTCGGCCCGCTGGACGTTCAATGCCGATGAGGTCCGCGTGCCCCACAAATGGACTAAAGGCCAACGACGCGCCGACGGATCGGAACGCGACCCGCGAGGCAAGCTCGCAGACGACGTGTGGCAAGGCCACAGCGTGATGCCTTGGTCAAAGGAACGAACCGGCTACCCGACCCAGAAGCCGCTCACCCTCCTGCAACGGATCGTCAAGGCATCCAGCAACATGGGCGACGTGGTTCTAGACCCATTCTGCGGATGCGCCACCACGATGGTCGCCGCCGACGACCTGCAACGCCAATGGGTCGGCATCGACATATCCCCTAAAGCCGCTCACCTCGTCAAGGAACGCATTGAACAGCGGCAAGGAATGTTCCCCGACATCATCCACCGCACCGACCTCCCCCCGCGAACAGCCAGCGGGACGCGGCGCCGCGGCACCGGCCGGGAGGACCGCGCGAGGCTGGGCGGCCAGCGAGGCGGCGACTGCGCGGGCTGCCGCGACCACTTCCAACCACGCCACTTGGAAGTAGACCACATCATCGCAGACGGCAAAGGCGGCACCGACCACATCGACAACCTCCAACTACTCTGCGGACACTGCAACCGCATCAAAGGCGACCGCGGCATGGAATACCTCCACACCAAACTCCAACTCGGCACATGACAACTCCGTACCCCCTCGGCGCAGACCACAACGAAGTACAGGCATGGCCGCTCATCGGACGGTATCTGTGCCGACACGAGACGCTGCATAGCTTCTTGGACTCTTGCGCCAGTCAAATGGAGGTAGGTGGCCCGACTGGATCATGGAACCACAAGATATGGGTACCTCCGCAAGACTCCGAGGAACCCACTTTGCTTGTGTCTACGGCCACGCCGCTGCTCCGCAAAGAACTCAAACAGCCACAGTTGCAAAAGCCGGATGGCTACACAGAGATACGACCTGACAAGAGACCGATAATACTGGGACGACTGGCCGAGCGCGACACACGTCTAGCAGTCATTGTGGGCGATTTGGACGAACTCAATCGGATACGCAACCTAGCCGCGCACGCCGCTGTGCGTTCGGGTAGCGATGAACCGCATATCAACTTCAACCGATTCACGACCTATACCAGTGTGAAACTCAGTGAGCTTCAACAAGCCATTATCCAAGTGGAGACACACATACTGACCCTGCACGCTGTGATGCGCGAGATTTCTAGGAAGCGAGAGGACCAAAGGCATGACCAAGCCGAAGCATGACAAGCGGGTGAAGCGTCAGCGCATCTACCCCCCCGTACGGCAGACAACCCCGGACGCGCAGCCCGAGCAGGTTGCTCGGGCCTTGCTGCGCCGCCGAACTCGATAGCCCAGCATGGATGCCGAGACGGTTGACGGTGCTTCCCTGCCGTCAACTACCCTACATAATCCCCCAAACTACGGGCCAAACCCGACCGCCCGCAACTTTCCTACATAATCCCCCATCGGAGCGAATGCGATGTCGTTGCGCATGTGCGTTTGCGCATGCCGTTGCGC
>VXTA01000221.1 GCA_009837685.1 Chloroflexota bacterium
CCCCTAAAGGCATCGCCATAGCGGTTTTCTTACTCGCTGTGGCAGTCATTTCGGTTTTGGGCGGTGCCCTCGGCGCCGCGTTCGGCGGTGGATTCCTCGGTGGTGCGGTTCCTCATCTGCAAGTCCCTTCGGAGCTGGTCGCATACATCGGCGACTACCCGCTCTACAACACGGTGGTGATGTTCGCCGCCGCAATAGTCGTACTCGTGTTGCTGACGTGGTTGGCAACGCGCAAGATATCCGAGGTGCCGGGGCGTTGGCAAGCGTTGATGGAGATCCTTTACGAGTTCTTCATCGGGCTGGCGGAATCGACGTCTGGCAAGGCGGGACGCATATTCATACCCGTGGCAACGGCGATCTTCTTAGTGGTTCTATTCTCAAACTGGCTAGGGGTGTTGCCCGTAATCGGAAATATCGGCCGGGTCGAGACGACGACGGAGTACTTCTTCCACAAGTTCGAGGGCAAGGCGGAGAGTGAGGGTTACGCGGAGGTTCTGGAAGGCTTGCACCACGATGTTGGCAAGATGGGTGAAGGGATGGGGCACTATCTCGAAACTCACGCTGATGTCGAAACAGTGCAGAAACTCGTCGGCAAAACCCTCGAGACGTACGGTGAACAAGATTTCGTGATCTTCGATGGAGGCGGCATTCGGTTGCTGCCGTTCGGCCGTGGCAACGACTACAAACTGAGTCTCATCGATGTCATCGCGTACGATGTCGCCGATCCGACTCATCCGACCGAGGAGGATGTCGTCAAAATTGCGGGTCGAGTTGGTGAGAGCGTCGCTCCCGCATCGGTGCCAAACACCGGATTCTTCAGTGAAAATCCGGAAAAGTACGCGTCGCTTGCTGGCAAACGTGCGGGGATCCTGGTCCCGTATCTACGCGGTTCAAGCACGGATTTGAACATGACGTTAGCGATCGCGATCTTTGCAATGATCAGTGTTCAGTTCTGGGGGATCAAGACGTTGGGTGTCGGCGGATACTGGGACAAGTTCATCGGCAATCCGTTCAAACGCAACCCGATTGACCTCTTCGTGGGGGTCTTGGAGTTGGTTGGGGAGTTCATCAAGGTTGTTAGCTTCACATTCCGACTATTCGGAAACATGTTCGCTGGCGAGATACTACTCATAGCGATGGGTTTCTTGTTCCCGCTGATCGGTATGATTCCATTCATCGGGTTGGAGCTGTTCGTCGGGTTTATCCAGGCGATCATCTTCTCGGTGTTGACACTGATGTTCGGTGCGTTTGCGATCATGCCGCACCATCATCCGGAAGGCGACCATCATGGTGCGGAGGGGCATTAGGCAGATGAGGATTGTTCATGTTCGGTCCCTTTCGGGCACCACTAAATTTGGCATGCTGCGTTCGATTCTTGGGCCGGTGAAGGCCGATTCGAATGCGTGTGAAGTATCGGCGCGGTCAGAAAAGACTGATGCCGTGGATACCAAAAACGGAGACCAGGAGGTCTAAAACGATGGAAGACTGGGCACCAATCGGAGCTGGCCTTGCGATCGGGGCGGGAGCCCTAGGTCCGGGACTTGGCATTGGGATGCTGGCAGGCAAGGCGATGGAAGCTCTGGGCAGGAACCCTGAGGCTGCCGACGCGATTCGCCAGAACATGATTCTTGCAATTGCGTTCAATAAAGCGATCGCGATCTACGCCTTGGTCGTGGCGATCATCACGCTGTTCACCTAGAAGTCGAAACTTTGGCACGTCGGCGGGGGATCGGTCACGGAAGGTGGCCGGAGTGTTTCCTCCGCTGGTGTGGCGAACATAGTGATGTAGAACGAACTGGAGATTCTCATGGACGCATTGGGAATAGACCTGTCCAGATTATTGACCTTCTTGGTCGGGTTCACCGTTATCGCGGTCTTCCTGCGGATGTTCCTGTACGGACCTATCACTCGTATGTTGGACCAACGGGCGGAACGCATCCAAGAGAGCTTGGAAGCCGCAGATCGTGCCAGCGCCGAAGCTGCATCATCTGCCGAACGCGTTGAGCAGGAGTTGGCGAACGCTCGCCGCGCAGGGCAGAGCCTGATCGCCGAAGCCCGCGAAGCCGCATCCCGGTTGAAAGACCAAGAAGCGGAACGCACTCGAGCTCAAGTCGACGAAATGCTTGACCGGGCCCGCGAGGAGATCAGGCGAGAGCGCGAGGCAGCAGTGGAGGAAGTCCGCCGTGAGTTCGCGGGGATCGCTATTCTTGCCGCTGAGCGAATTGTTGAGCAGTCGCTCGACGAGGATTCGCATCGAGAGCTTATCGACCGAGTCTTGGAAGAAGGCCTCGATGCTCGCAACAACTGATCGGACCACTAGGCAGGATTAACACCGTCAGATGGCATCGACCTCAGTCAGAAGATACGCCCAAGCCGCGTTTGCGATCGCGGTTGAACGCGACGCGCTCGAAACGTGGATAAGCGATCTCGAGATTGCTCGAGATATTTTCGCCGAATCTGATGTACAAGCTTTTATGTCGGCACCATCGGTGCCTGAGAGCGTCAAACTCGACGGAATCGGCACGTTGCTGAGCGATGTTGATCCGTTGGTGCGGAACCTCGTGTCATTACTGGTCACCAACGGCGACATTGAACGGCTCGCCAGTGTCTGTGACACGTTCCGCGAGTTGACGGACGACCACCTCGGAATCGGTCGTGCCCTGATTACGACCGCCGTTCCATTGGATGATGCTCGTCGAAAACGAATCGTGAACAGTCTGCAAGAGTTGACAGGTTACGATCGCATCGAGGTATCGGAGCAAGTAGATCCAGAAATCATTGGCGGTGTGGTAGCAAGGGTTGGCGATCGATTATTTGATGGCAGCACTCGATCACGATTGCGATCGATGCAGGAGTCGCTAGCTCAGCGCCCATTGTCCGCATGACCAGTTGCAATGACAGAACAGCTTCTACAGTATCGCGGGTTCATTTCACCCCGCCGGCACGTTAAGGAAAGGTAATTAGATGACCACCGCAGGGCAAGATATTGCTTCAGTGATCAAACGCCAAATCGAGGAGTTCGGCGGCGAACTCACGATGGATGACGTCTGCACCATCGTCGAAGCGGGCGATGGCATCTCACGCAATAACTAAATCCCAAGAGGACACCTGAAAGATA
>VXTA01000342.1 GCA_009837685.1 Chloroflexota bacterium
CGACGCCACGCAAACACCGAATCAGAAAACGTCCGTAACGATATCGAGCGCTACATGTCGCAGCGCACGTGCAACGCGTGCAACGGCGACCGCCTGAAACCAGATGCTTTGGCCGTCACACTTCTCAGTATGAACATCATGGAGGTCACGCGCCAATCTGTCGAAATCGCCCTGCAATGGGTTGAAGCATGCAGAAACGGTGCTTGGGATTCGCAGGATCGAGGAGTGGTTGAGGAACCGTTGACGACGCGAGAGTTGTCGATTGCGGATCAGATTTTCAAAGAGATCGAATCTCGGCTTGGCTTCCTATCTCGTGTCGGACTTAACTATCTGACGCTCGACCGTTCTGCAGGCACGTTGTCTGGCGGCGAGGGGCAACGGATCCGACTCGCCACGCAGATCGGTTCGGGGTTGATGGGCGTCTTGTACGTCTGCGATGAACCTTCCGTAGGTCTACATCCCCACGATGGTGACCGCTTGATCGCGACGCTGAAGAGCCTACGAGACGTAGGGAACACCGTTCTAATCGTCGAGCACGACGAAGCAGTGATGCGCGCTGCGGATCACATCGTCGACCTAGGCCCCGGAGCAGGCGAACACGGAGGACATGTCGTCGCGCAAGGCGAAATAGATGCAATCGTCGACGCAACCGACTCGATCACTGGCGACTACTTGAGTGGTCGGAAAGAGATCGCGTCACCCAAGAACAGACGCGAGATCGGCGAGAACTCGATTTCCATCATAGGAGCGCGAGCCAACAATCTCAAGAATGTCGATATAGATATCCCATTGGGCGTGTTTGTATGCGTAACTGGCGTATCAGGCTCAGGCAAAAGCACGCTGGTCAACGAAATCATCCTCAAGAGTCTCTCTCAACATTTCTATAGAGCCAAAGATCGTCCTGGTCCTCACGACGAGATAACCGGTCTAGACCACATCGACAAAGTAATCAACATTGATCAATCGCCGATAGGCAGAACTCCGCGCTCCAACCCTGCGACATACACAGGTGTCTTCACGCCGATCCGAGAACTTTATGCAACCGTGCCTGAAGCCCGCGCGCGCGGGTACACGCCAGGTCGCTTCTCATTCAATGTCCGAGGTGGTCGGTGCGAATCGTGTTCGGGCGCGGGATACACCCAGATTGAGATGCAGTTCCTACCCGATGTGACTGTTCCTTGCGAGGTCTGCGACGGTGCTCGGTACAACCGTGAAGCTCTAGAGATCCTGTTCAAGGAAGCATCGATCTCCGATGTCTTGAACATGACCGTTACCGAGGCGCACGCCCTCTTCGAGAACATCCCGAAGATCGCCTCGAAACTGGTGACCTTGATGGATGTTGGTCTCGGCTACATACGTCTCGGACAACCGGCAACTACGCTGTCGGGCGGTGAAGCGCAACGCATCAAGTTGGCTTCGGAGCTATCAAAACGCAGTACGGGCCAAACCCTGTACATCCTTGATGAACCAACCACTGGACTTTCGTTCGACGATGCGGCAAAGCTGCTGACTGTGTTGCATCGCTTGGTTGACAACGGCAACACGGTTCTCTTGATCGAGCATCATCTGGATTTGATCAAGAACGCAGACTGGATCATCGATCTCGGACCGTTCGCTGGTGACGACGGCGGCGAACTAGTCGCGGTCGGTACTCCTGAATTCATCGCCTCGGTCGACGATTCCTTCACCGGTAACTACCTACGAGACTTTTCTGGCATCATCCCTGACGAAGGTGCCCACGGTAGCGATAAGTTCCAACAGAACGGTCGACACGATACGGCTCTGAAAAACGGAGCAGCCGAAATTAAGATCGCTGACATTTTGAGCGACCAAGACATGGCAGCGGCACGCTCAAAAGCGTCTCGGAACGGGGCCGCCTCCCGAGGTCGTCGACGCCGTCGTCGCAGAAGAGCCGTGAGCCGTAGCAGTTGATGCGGACAGAAGACCAATCGCGAAGGTTGTCTTCACCTCCGCAGTTCGTCCAAGACGGGCTGTTCGGTAATTCCTGTCACGGTTGCGGAGCTTGGAACGAGCGTGGATTGAATATCAAATCCAGTTGGGAAGGCGATCTGTCGGTTTGTCGGTTCACGCCTCAGACGCACCACGCCGCAATGCCGCACGACATCGTAAATGGCGGCATCATCGCATCGGTAATCGACTGTCACAGCGTGTGCACCGCAATCGCAGACGCCTATCGTCGGGCCGGAAGATATGCAGGTGACGGCAAACGTCCACTGTTGTGGTACGCTACCGCATCGTTGCATGTGAACTATCTCAAGCCGACGCCGCTTTCGATGTCTTTCACAGTAACTTCACGAGTAATCGAGGTGGACCGGAGACGAACGACTTTGACGGCGGAGTTGATCAGCGAAGACGGTACGTTAACCTGCACCGGAGAAGTCGTTGCGGCACAAGTCTCAGATCGATGGGCACGGGACGTTGGTTACTACGGCGTAAGGGGCTAATAGACGTCACCAACTTCTACTAGCAGACGGGCCTCTTGTCGCTAGAGGATTCCAATTACCATTTTGAGCACTATGCTCACTCGAGAAGAACTCACCGCCCGCATCGACGCGTTCCCTCGCGTCGATATCGCGCATACACCTACTCCGTTGGACGAGATGCCCGGTCTGCGTGAACAGCTGTCCGACGAATGTGACACCGAAATCCCTCGGATCTTCGTGAAGCGCGAGGATATGACAGGGTTGGCATTCGGCGGCAACAAGGCGCGCCACTACGAGTTCGAGATGCCGCACGTCGTAAACGAGGGTTACGACACCCTCATCAACATCATGGACTACCACTCGAACAATGCCCGTATGACGGCAGCCGCGGCGAACAAGGCTGGATTACGCTACGTCCTAATTCTCAAGAATGCCGCCCATCGAAAGGTGCAGGGCAACCTGCTAGTCGACAAACTGCTGGGCGCAGAGTAACATCTCCTCGACCAGTTTCAGTCTGAAAACGCTGATGAATACGCCGCAGATTTGAAGGCTGAATTGGAAGCCGAGGGAGCAAACGTCTACTTATTGCAGGACCACCTGTTCCCGCGCGTGGTCGGCATGGTCGGATTCGTGCGCTGCGGACTCGAAATGCTCGATC
>VXTA01000293.1 GCA_009837685.1 Chloroflexota bacterium
CGTACACGCGTCCCGGAGGGTCGGGGCTGACGTCGTAGCGGGCTTCAACCAAGGAGAGCACAGCCGCTTCGCGCTCGTAGCCCATCTGAGTGGCGCCGGAACTGCCGAAGACGAAGCGTTTGACGCCAGCGTCTTTGGCGGCTTCGTATACGTTGTAGGTGCCTTCGATATTGACTGAAAGCTGCGACGCATCTGAGGGGCCAAGGTAAGCGGCCATGTGGACGACGCAATCGATGCCTTCAAACGCGGGGCGTATGGCTTCGAGGTCGGTGATGTCTGCACGTGTGGTGGAGAATCCGGGCACGTCTTGCCTGTTGAGTGCGGAGACTTCGTAGCCGCGTTGCGCCAGTTCGCGCCCGGCGAGTCCGCCGATGAGTCCGCTCATGCCGGTGACGAGAATTTTGGAGATTGGGATCGTGTTTTCGTTGCTCATGTGCCCATGATAAGGCGTTGCGTCGAGATTTACCGCATCGTCGAATCGCTCAGATTTATACTTTGAACCTAAGTCAAAGACTGTTTCTCATCTCCTAGATGACATTGGACGCCAAGACGACGCAACTGGAGGTGCGTTGATGTCGGAATCTGCATCCGCATCGACGCAGGAGCTGGAGCGCGCGGCTCTAGATTCGTTGGACGCGGCGAAGTCCGAATCCGAGCTTGAAGAGTGGCGAATCGAGTATCTGGGTCGCCGCGGTGTTTTGTCTTCCCGCCTCAGATCTGTGGGCACTCTGCCGATCGAGGAACGGCGAGAAGCGGGAGCCAGCTTAAACCGGCTGAAAAATCGGTTGAGCAACGCGTTTGACGAAGCATCGGAGCGCGCATCGGGATCTGCTGACCGGAGATCAACGGATGACGGGATCGATATCACGTTGCCGGGGCGTCGTCCTAACTTGGGTGGACTGCATCCGTCAGAGATGATGATGCGCGAGATCCTTGAGGTCTTCAACGACATGGGATTTCAGACCGTCGAAGGTCCGATCGTTGAGCTGGAAAAGTACAACTTCGATATGCTCAACGTGCCAGCGGATCATCCGGCGCGCGACTTGCAAGACACCTTGTGGATCGATCGCGAATCGAAGGATCGCGTGTTGCTGCGGACGCAGACGTCGCCGATGCAGGTACGTACGATGGAGAAGCAGAGGCCGCCGGTTCGGATCGTATCGCCCGGGTTATGTTTTCGTCACGAGGCGACCGATGCCACGCATGAGTGGCAGTTCCACCAAATCGAAGGTCTTGCGGTCGACGAGGGCGTGACGATGTCCGATCTGAAGGGCACGCTCTACGAGTTTGCCCGCCGCATTTTTGGTACGCAACGGAAGATTCGTTTTCGTTGCGATTACTTCCCGTTTGTAGAGCCGGGTGTCGATGTTTCGGTGGATTGGAACGGTCGATGGGTTGAGATCATGGGGGCAGGGATGGTGCACCCAAAGGTTTTGGAGGGTGTCGGGTACGACTCGTCGAAATATACGGGCTTCGCATTCGGCATGGGGCCAGAACGGATAGCGATGTTGCGGTACAACATCGAAGACATCCGTCATTTCTTCTCAAACGATCTGCGCTTCCTCAGCCAGTTCTAACGATTACCTGATCGGAACCGCGCAATGAAAGTCCCTCTCTCTTGGCTTCGCGAGTACGTCGATGTAAACATCGACGTTGATGAACTGGCACATCGTCTCACAATGGCCGGCAACGAGGTCGATTCGATAGAGCGCTTCGGTCACATCGAGAACGTCGTTGTTGGTGAAGTGTTACACGTTTCGGCGCATCCGAACGCTGATCGGTTGCGTCTCGTCCAAGTTGATGACGGTGACGGGGTGCACGAAGTGGTTTGTGGCGCTCCGAACGTGGCTAAAGGGCAGAAGATAGCGTATGCGTCGATCGGCGCGGAGCTTTTCGATGCGTATAGCGATGAACCCGGTAAGATGCGGAAGTTGCGGCGTTCGAAGATACGTGGCGTCGAATCTTCTGGAATGGTGTGTTCTGAGAAAGAACTCGGTATCGGTGATGACCATGACGGCATTTTGGTGTTGCCTGACAGTTCAGCTATCGGTACGCCGATAGGCGATGTCCTCGGAGACGCGGTGCTGGACATCGAGTTGACGCCCAATCGACCGGACTGCCTGGGAGTGGTAGGAGTTGCGCGTGATGTCGCGGCGTTGACCGGTGAGAGTCTTCGGATGCCGACATTGGAATACGAAGCAAGTGGCCCTGAAGTCGAGACGCTGGCAAAGGCGACTGTGGTGGACGGCGATCTGTCACCACGTTATCTGGGCGCGGTGATATCGGGTGTCAAAATTGGCCCGTCGCCTTCGTGGCTTCAGGAGCGACTGCTAGCCATCGGCGAGCGCCCTATCAACAACATCGTAGACGTTACGAACTTTGTGATGTTCGAGCTTGGACAGCCGCTCCACGCGTTCGATTACGACAAAGTGGCCGATCATCACGTCATCGTTCGCCGTGCCATGGAGGGCGAGCATCTGACTACGCTGGATGGCGTCGAACGGAAACTCGATGGTGATTCGCTGCTCATCGCTGATCCGAGCGGAGGTATTGGCCTTGCCGGGATCATGGGCGGTGAGAACACAGAGATCTCGGACACTACTGTCAACATATTTCTAGAGTCTGCGAACTTTAATCCGCAGAACAACCGCCGAACCGCGGGCATGTTGGGGATGCGTAGCGAAGCGACCTTACGGTTCGAGAAGGGATTGCGCGCGGGCCTGGCTGAAGTTGGGATTAAGCGATGCCTGCGGATCATTCAGCTAGTTGCTGGTGGAGAGATTGCGCCTGGGTTGATCGACGAATGGCCAGGGAAGGGATCGGAGCAAGAACATGTTGATTTGACGCGGCGAGACATATCTCGTGTTATGGGAGTCG
Organism: Chloroflexota bacterium; assembly: GCA_009837685.1. Classification (GTDB taxonomy): domain Bacteria; phylum Chloroflexota; class Dehalococcoidia; order Lucifugimonadales; family Lucifugimonadaceae; genus Bin127. The sequence goes on from VXTA01000293.1 coordinate 2,878, forward strand.
ACTATCCGACCGAATTGGTCGAAGCGACCCTTCGATCGCTGGGTTTCGAAATCGAAGCTCTGGATAGCGGTGCTTCCGGTAATGACGGTTGGCGGGTGTCGATACCGTATTGGCGTTCGGACATTTCAATCCCCGAAGACCTGATCGAGGAACTTGCGCGGGTGATCGGATACGATGACTTGCCCGCAACGCCGCTTTCCGGCAGCG
>VXTA01000157.1 GCA_009837685.1 Chloroflexota bacterium
GCATGGGTGTGCGATCAGGCCGTCAGCATAGGAGTCTCTGAGGATATGGAGCTACCCATCGGAATGCAAACCCTTCCGCCTGCGTATGGCTACGATGATGTAGCGATCGTGCCGGGAGATGAGACGATAAATCCAGACATGACGGATGTGTCGATGAGTTTCGACGGTTTCGGAATCGACATCCCGTTCATGGCGTCGGCGATGGATAGCGTGGTAGACCCGAAGTTTGCAGTGAAGATGTCAGATAGAGGAGGGGTTGCGGTTCTGAATATGGATGGGTTGCATAGCCGGTACGAGGAGACAGAGGAGATCTACAGCGACATCGCTTCGGCGCCGAAGGACGAGGCGACGGGATTGTTGCAGAAGCTGTACTCGAAGCCGGTGGATCCGAGGTTGGTTGGTCAGCGAGTGGTGGAGATCAAAGAGGGTGGAGGGAAAGCGGCGGTTTCATTTGTGCCGCAGACGGCGAAGCGGCATGCGCCGTTGGCCGCAGACGCGGGGGCGGACATGATCGTGGTGCAGGGCACGGTGATAACCAAGCGTCATCGATCGAAGAATAGCCCGATCGGGTTGAGATTGTCGGATTTGGTGAAGGACGTAGATGTGCCGGTGGTCGTTGGAAACACGGTGACGTATTCAGCAACGAAGGAGTTGGCGGAAGAGGGCGTGCACGGGATTTTGGTAGGTGTTGGACCTGGTTCAGCGTGTACGAGCCGCGAGGTGCTGGGTATAGGTGTGCCGCAGGTGTCGGCGACTATGGAGTGTGTAGCGGCTAGAGATGCGTATTTCAATGAGACGGGCCGTTACGTTTCGATCGTTACAGATGGCGGGTTGAGAACCGGCGGTGATGTGTGTAAATCGGTTGCGTGCGGTGCCGATGCGGTGATGATTGGAAGCCCATTTGCGAAGACTGAGGAGGCGCCGGCGAAGGGGATGCATTGGGGGATGGCGACGTGGCACGATTCTCTGCCTAGGGGCACGCGGATCGATCTTGGCGTGAGGTACACGCTGGATGAGTTGCTTTTTGGGCCATCGTCGACATCTGACGGCACATTGAACTTGGTTGGGGCGTTGCAGGTGTGTATGGGATATGTCGGTGCTGAAACGATTCGAGAGATGCACGGTGCGCGGATGGTTTACGCTCCGGCGATCAAGACAGAGGGCAAGATTTACCAGATGTCTGGCGCCTAGTCTGGGTATTCGGTAAAAGGGTTGGATCGGATCATCTGGGGGTAAATGTCGCGATGGAATTGCCAGACGCGGATTTGTTGCCGTCGCCGTTAGAGGACATCAAGGTGCTGGACTGTTCGCAGATCTTGGCGGGTCCTTATTGTTCGATGCTGTTGGCGGACATGGGGGCGGATGTCGTGAAGATCGAAAAGCCGGGAGGCGGAGATGACACGCGTCGAATGGGTCCCCCATTTTTGGAAGGTGAGTCGGCAGCGTTCTTGGCGATGAACCGCAACAAGCGCAGCGTGGTTCTGAATTTCAAGAATCCAGATGGTGTGGCGGCGATGCGTCGGATGCTGGTGGATGCGGATGTGATCATCGAGAATTATCGCGCCGGAGTGATGGGTCGTTTGGGGCTGGACTACGACGCGGTGAGGGAGTTGAATCCGGCTATCATCTACTGTTCGATATCAGGTTTTGGTCGGACGGGGCCGTATGCTGAGCGTGCGGGGTTTGATTTGATCGCGCAGGGTATGAGTGGGGTGATGAGTTTCACAGGTATCCCGGGTTCGCCGCCTGTGAAGGTCGGGGTTCCGATGGCGGATTTGAACGCGGGGTTGTATTCGGCGTACGGGATACTGTCGGCCTACATCCACCGGTTGAAGTCGGGTGAGGGGCAGTATCTGGAAGTGAGCATCATGGAGGCTGCTTTGGCGTATACGGTGTGGGAGTCGGCGAGTTACTTTGCTACTGGCAACGTTCCGCCGCCGCTGGGTTCGGCGCATCGGTTGTCGGCACCGTATCAGGCGTTGCGGACGGCAGACGGGCACATCACGATCGGTGCCCCGAATCAATCGAATTGGGAGCGTTTGTGTCAAGCGATGAATAGGGATGATCTGCTGGAGGACGAGAGGTATGCAGACAATGCCGGGCGCTTGATGAACCGTGAATCTCTGGAGAAGGGCTTGGAGGAGACGTTCGGGACGCGGTCGACTAATGAGTGGTGCGAGGTTTTGGATGCGGCAGGCGTGCCAGCGGGTCCGATCTATGACATGGAGCAGGTGTGGGATGATGAGCAGGTTCAGGCGCGAGATATGGATGTTGCTTTGGAGCATCCGCTGGTTGGGAAGACGCGGAACATCGGATTGGCGGCGAAGCTGTACGGATCGCCGGGGAAGATACATAGTCCAGCTCCGTTGATGGGTCAACACACTCGGGAAGTGTTGAGCGAATCGGGATTCAGCGATGCTGAGATTGAGGAGTTGATTGCGTCGGGAGCAGCCGAGGCAGCTTGACGGTAAGGACGTTCACTCGGCTATGGTCCGGATGTAGTTGACGAGGTGCCAGATTTCGTCGGAGGTGAGGTTTCCTAGCTGGGCGACCATTGGGGTCCCTTCGATGCCGTCTGCGATAAAGCTGTAGAGCTCATTGTCGGTGTGGAGAGGTACGTGGACGGCTAGGTCGGCTGGTGGTGGATTAAGGGCGAGGCCGGCAGGGCCGTCGCCAAGGCCGGTGTCACCGTGGCAGGTTGCACAGGTGGTTGTATATGTTGCTAGCCCGATTTGGACAGATTCTTGGGAGAGAGGGAAGGGATTGCCTTTACTTTCGTCGGGAATTCCTATGCCAGTCGTGAATGCGTTGAGGATGGCGGCGACACCGATGGCCATGACGACGATGGAGATGCCGAAGTGGGGACGAATTTTGAGGGGCGCTGGTCTATCGCCGATCACATTGGCGACGAGGTAGGCAAGGCCGGTGATAGCGATCAGGGTGCCGAATGCGACCATGACGGTTTTGGCGGACGGTCGGATGAAGTCTGAGGCGAAGGAGCCAGATTTTGCGGAGAATCTGGTGGAGACGTGAGAGTCGAATGAGTCGGAGCGGACTACAGTTACGTCGAGTTGATACGCTC
>VXTA01000266.1:0-915 GCA_009837685.1 Chloroflexota bacterium
CCAACACGTACAGGTCTAACTCACCCGCAACTTTAGTCGGTGCCCACATGTAACCCAACCACGCCTCTTGACGGCCGTAGGCACCTTCCAAATCCGACATCAGACCAGCCGAACTCCCCGGACTCAAGATGTCTAAGGTTTCACCCAAGTCGTAGGCATCAATCTTTTTCTGGTTGACCAACTCGCAGCCCCAACCAGGTATGCACGTAACGAACCGAGCTTTGCCGTTCGAATCCGGAGTCACGAACACTTCTTGGTAATCCGGAATGTCGGTAACGGACACCAATCCTGGATTGGCGTCTTTCACGTACTTCGGAATGACCCACCCCTGCCAGTTGTCTGGCAGCGTCACGCCTGCAGGGACAATCGAACCCGCTGCGACCGCGTCGTTGTAGACCTCCTCGATGTTGTCAACCCAGACCTCCATCGAAACGTGGACATCATCGTTCTCGAACGCCGGGAACTGTGACGTGGTGTCGGCTACGACGTTTTCGACAGGGTAACCGTAACCGTGTTCGAGGATGTAACCAGCGATCCGAGTCTGAATCTCCGCCGACTCCCAGTTCAGATCGGCGAACACGATCTTCTCTTTTTCCTCTTCGGCTGTGCAAGCCACGCCCAACGCTAGGATCGCTACGACAGCGGCTCCCAACATATACCCGGCGATTTGTCTGAATTTGCGTTTCTTGGTCATCTTCACCCCCCAGTACTTTCTAGTCATTACTTGGTTGTAGCGTACCAGATGCGATTTGACCCGCACATTCGCGCCTGCGCCAATCACCCAACACCTGAGGATTCTTGCTGCTTCTTAGCAAGTGCCTGCGTATTGCGATCGATTATCACTGCCAAAAACACGATCCCCAGCCCGGCCAGAAACGCATTTCCAGATTCAAGCCTCCCCAACCCTCTCAACAC
>VXTA01000266.1:925-3078 GCA_009837685.1 Chloroflexota bacterium
CTCTCCGAGTCCGCTGGCACCTACCAGTGACGCAATCACAACCTTCGCCAGAGCCATCAGCGTTGTCTGATTCACTCCCGCCATGATCGTTGGCATCGCCAGAGGTATCTTGACCTTCATCATTAACTGCCAAGGCGTCGCCCCGAAAGACTCCGTCGCCTCAATCGTCTCTTGGGACACCTGGCGGATTCCCAAGTTGGTGAGCCTTACTGCGGGTGGCACTGCGTAAACAAGCGTCGCTATCACCGCTGGTGGATTGCCCAAACTGAAGAACGCGATCGCGGGCACCAGATACACGAAACTCGGCATTGTCTGCATACCATCCAATATTGGTCGCAAGATCGCATCCAAGCGATCCGACTGCGAAGCCCAGATCCCAATCGGCACCGCGATCGCGATGCACAAGGTGACCGTCACGATCATCAATGCGGTCGTCTCCATCGTGCTCTCCCAAAGCCCGAAAAACCCGAGCAGGATGAACGCGACAACTGAAAATGCGGCTATCGTTCTACCGACCAACGTCCACGACACCAATCCCAAAGCAAACACCACGACCGGCCATGGCAACCACTTCAAGAATGCCTCTAAAGGCTCAAATGTATACGAAACAACTGTTTTAACGGCATTGAAGAAAAAACCCAGATTGGCGTTCATCCAGTCGATACGCAGGTCGATCCACAAACCGATATCCCTGCCAACGTTGAACGGGAACTCGCGCCAAATCTCCGCGTCAATTATTGACATCACCGCCGTTGCTATCACCAGAAGCGCGAGCCATGCTATCCATCGGGGCAACCTCCACAACCGCGACGACAACCTTTGCCCAGAACTTGCCCTGTCCGTGGAGGTCCCTTTAGCTTTGGTCACTTCCGCCGTTCCTCGTTCGCTACTCAAGACACTCCTCCTAAATCGGTTGCATCCTCCGTATCCATCGCGCCAGCCAGAGTGTCTAACGAAACCTCCCCAACCAACACGCCGTCCCCATTCATTACTGGTATCGAACGCTCGGCTCTTAAACCCAAAGGCACCAGATCGTCCAACACGACATCGGGCGAGACACTCGTCTCGACTAACAGCGGAGTATCCACAATCTTCGTCTTCGGATCCGACCTCCACTGCTCTATGCGTTGCAGTAGCGCAGTTCCCACATAACGAAAGTCGTCATCCACTACCATCGCGTGGTTCTCATCGGTATCGATGAGCCTTTGGATTACTCTCGAAGCTATCGCGCTGACGTGAACAACATCTTTAGGTTCACTCATAATTACCTCGGCCGTCATCAGTTCGTTCTGCCGCACATTGCTGGTGAACTCCCGGACATAAGCGTCTGCCGGATGCAGCACAACGTCCGTGGGCGTCCCCACCTGCACAATCTCGCCATCTCGCATGATGGCGATGCGGTCACCGATTCGAACCGCCTCGTCAAGATCGTGGGTAATGAATATGATCGTCTTGTGCAGCTTCTCCTGCATCGCCACCAGCTCGTCCTGCAACTCGTTGCGGATCAGCGGATCAAGCGCGCTGAACGGCTCGTCCATCAGCAAAACCGGAGTGTCGTGCGCCAACGCCCGCGCCAGCCCTACTCTTTGCATCATCCCACCGCTCAACTCATCCGGTTTGCTCGCGGCCCAATCTCCTAATCCGACGGTGTCAAGCGCCTCTTGCGCCCGTTCGCGGCGTTCGTCTGAGCCGATACCCTTCATCTCAAGACCAAGCGCAACATTGTCGATGACCCTGCGATGCGGCAATAAACCGTAATGCTGGAACACCATCGCCAACGAGCTACGTCGCACGTCACGCATCCCTTCCTCATCCAAATCCGTCACGTTTACGTCATCGACCCAAATCTTGCCGGACGTGGGATCGATCAACCGGTTGATACATCGGATCAGAGTCGATTTGCCACATCCTGACAATCCCATCACGACGAAAATCTCACCCCGTTCAGCGTCGAACGAAACATCTGACAGCGCCATCACCGACTCCGTCGCTTCCTGCACCTCCACCTTGTTCGCCCCCTCACGCGCCATCGCCAATCCGGCATCGACATCACCACCGAATAACTTGTAGACGTTGCGGACCGATACGACTACTTCTGACGACGTTTCCATTCGTTCTCCCGTGCCCGAGCAGATAACCTGAACACTCCGAGC
>VXTA01000329.1 GCA_009837685.1 Chloroflexota bacterium
GGCCGCGAGCTAGAAACAGGACCTGGCCTGTCGGTCCTCGCTGCAACCTGCGACACAGACGCGATCCAACCATTCGCCTTCAGCGACAAGCAGGCATGCGGCAAAGAAGCCACGCCGGAATCACTCGCCGATGCCATCGGAGCCGATCCCGCCGATTTTGAATATGTCCTGATGCTGATTTTTATCGATCCATTGACCGTTTCCACCGAATACTCGCTTTCGATGCTCGACTCGGTCTATCCCTCAGTAATGAAATTCGGTGCACTCGTTAGCGGTGGCCACGAGTACGGAGAAAATCGATTATTCTTCGGAGACGAACTGCGTCACCACGGTGCCGTCGGTCTTTTGATGAAACAGAACTTCGATGCCGACACCATCGTTTCCGGAAGTGAGGAGCCCGGCGGTCCGAGCATGGTCATCACCAAATCGACTCGCAACGAAATTCACCGGCTGGATGACCGCAACCCGATGGCGGTATTGGAGGACATTTTCCTGAACGCCGACCCTCTGAGCCAGATCCGGATGAAAAGGACGTTGGTGGTAGGGCTGGAATCCAGCGGCGTATTGATAGATCCCGACTACGTGATGCGCAACATCATGGATATCGACCAAGAGACTGGAGCGATGATGATTGGTGATCTGGTCGAAGAGGGTCAGGCGCTCCAGTTCCACGTTCGTGACGGTGAACTTGCATCACAACGTCTTACCCAGAACCTCGACAACTACGTGTCACACATGGTCGAACGGGGCAAGAGCATCGATGCGATGCTGTGTTTCAACTCGGTCGCTCGCGGCTATCGAATGTTTGAGGAGGATGATCACGACGCAAAGGTCATCGCCGAGCGTTTTGGCGAAATCCCGATGGCCGGTTTCTTCTCGAACGGCGAGATCGCTTCGCGCCGCGGTGGTTTTTCGCTTCTTGACGACGAAGAGGAATTCTCAACGCGAGTAATGGGATACTCCGACACGCTCGTCATGCTGCGCGACTTATCCAAGCAACGTAGCTTCGGAATGGCGAGTAGCGGAGCGTCATCTTCCGCGATTAGTTAGTTACCGTTCTCGGCGGCACAACACCCGCCGAATCGTTGTCATGTCTTCGAGGTGCCGTTGGGATTTGCGCACAAAATTTTTGTAATCTATTCATGTTGTGCTTGTAATCCATTCATGCCATGAATGATTATCATAAGCAACATGAATGAAAAAACACTCGAACGTAGAGTTGCGTCAACACTAGACGAACTGCTCAGCATCATGCCTGCGGTGGTCGTAACCGGTGCCCGACAAGCCGGTAAGAGCACGCTGGCTCAGAAACTCACATCCGAACCACGCCGTTTTCTCACGCTTGACGATTTGGATGTCCGAGAGTTCGCTGAAAATGATCCTGAGGCTCTGGTAGCCGGTCCGGAGCCGATAACCATCGACGAGGTGCAGCGGGTACCCAAACTGTTAGACGCAGTCAAGCTCGACATCGACACAAACCGGCGGGCAGGCAAGTTTCTGCTCACTGGTTCGGCAAACCTCCTGCTGATGAGACAAGTCTCAGAATCGCTCGCGGGCCGTGCGAGCTACTTGACGCTTTGGCCGATGACGCGACGTGAGCAACTCGGTATCGGTAGCACAGGCATCTGGGACGGTCTTATCGATGGGCGGGATGAAGATTGGCGTGAAATCGTAACGGGGCAACCGGCAAAGCCGGAAGACTGGCGAGCACTCGCCTTGCGCGGCGGATTTCCATTGCCGGCCTTGGGACTCAGAACGCCACGACAGCGATTGATCTGGTTTGAAGGGTACATTCGGACTTACTTGGAGAGAGACCTGCTTGAACTGTCAGCAATCTCCGCGCTGCCAGATTTCCGAAGGTTGATGCGCGCATCGTCGCTCCGGATCGGATCAGTAGTCAACCAGACGGAAATAGGTCGAGACCTAGCGATGTCTCAGCCAACAGTGGGGCGCTACCTCAACCTGTTGGAAACGTCGTACCTCATCGTCCGAGTCAGTGCCTATGCCGTCAATCGGACGAAACGGCTGATCAAATCGCCGAAACTTTATTGGGGCGACACCGGCATAGCGTTGCATCTCGCCCAAATGTCCGAACCTGACGGCGTCCATTTGGAAAATCTGGTGTTGAGCGATCTCCTGGCGTGGCGAGACGCTCGATTGGAAACTGCCGGAATCTTCTATTGGCGGACTTCAACTGGTGAAGAGGTTGATTTCGTAATAGAAGCGGGAAATCGGTTGTTGCCAATCGAGGTCAAAGCGACGACGCGCCCAAGATTGAGGGATGCTAGGCACCTTCGCACCTTCCGCAAGGAGTACGGTGAAAAGTCAAGGTACGGGTTGTTGTTGCATGGCGGTGACACAACTGAATGGCTGACCTCAGATGTTCTCGCTGCACCGTGGTGGCGTGTCCTGTAGCGCGCGTGACATGCTCCGACATTGTTTCACAACTCTTCGAGCGGTTGAACAACATCAATCACCGCCGAAACTCGTCTCAACGACGAGTTCAAGGATTTCGCATCGACATCCGAAGGACAACTCGTCGTTGCACTGATGACATAGTTGGCGAATGTCCCCAGGAGCGCGAGCATGATGTCGCGTCTAAACGATGAGAATGGATAGCCAGTTCGGATGTCGTCTGACAACGCCGAGTAGTAATCTGCGACCAGCCTGTCGAAGTGGCGTCGGACAACCTCTGGAGACATCGTCGTCGAAAGAAACTTCGCCACATCGCTGCTTGGCCCGCTGTACACCGCGTCTTGCCAATCGATCAGCACGGGAGCGGGAGGACCTCCAGTCCTGCGCAACATCATGTTGGCAGTATGCAGATCCCCATGCGTAAGGGTTCGTGGTCGATCATCTAGTTCATTAAGAACCTCCACGATGTTGTCAGCAAGATAATCTGCGACCTCGTCCACAGTCGCAGTGTTCCACGGATGCAGGACTGTTGAGCTAGTCAGTATTTTCCAATTTGGCGCGAACAGTTCAACGTCTTCGTCGAAAATGTCCGCCCGGAACCCGTCGCGCATCCACCAATTGGTACCCAGTGACTTATCGCCCCAATAG
>VXTA01000356.1 GCA_009837685.1 Chloroflexota bacterium
CCTTGAACGATTAGGCAACAGGTACAGTAGTTGTCGTTGAACTACCGTCCTTTTTTGGGACGTGTGACTGAGAGGCCGCCATGCGCATCACTGACATCGAAGTCATCACTTTCAAAAGCGAAACCAACAATATCCTCACCAAGTGGGGATATGGCGAGTGGTTAGACGACCCTCAACCGGCCAGACACGGCATCACCAAGATATCCACCGACGAGGGAGTCTGTGGCTACAACACTGGAGGCATGGGCGGATACTTCCACGGCGCGTTCCCTGCCGAAGTCGAAGCGATGGTGAAGAACTTGCTTGTAGGCGAAGACCCGCTGAGCCGTGAACACCTTTGGAATCTGATGCGAGACAATGCCAGATTCCACGAATCGTTGATCGGTACCTTGGATGCCGCACTCTGGGACTTGGCGGGCAGATACGCCGGGATGTCGGTGTCGCAGCTCATGGGTAAAGCACGGGACAAGGTACGCGCTTACGCCAGCACATTCCCCAACATGGGCACACCCGAGGAATACGCCAAATTCGCGCTCGAATGCAAAGCGCAGGGGTACACCGCGTTCAAAGTTCACGCTTACATCTACTGGAACCCGATAACGAACCAGCCCGCGCCGCGCCGTCCCGCATTCCCGAAGCAAGACATCGAGGTCTGTGAAGCGGTCAGAGATGCCGTCGGTGACGAAATGACCCTGATGCTCGACCCTTGGGGCATCTACTCCCTAGACGAATCGATCTACGTCGGGCGTGAACTCGAGCGCCTCGGCTACTACTTCCTCGAGCATCCGATGCATGAGTTCAGAGTCGAACCGTATCGCCGCCTGTGCAACGAACTCGACATCGCCGTCTGCGCACCCGAGCACGCGACTTGGATGCACTACTCGCGCGCCGAATGGGTGCTGCAAGGCGCTTCTGACATCGGCAGGATCGACGTCAACTTCGGCGGGATTACCGCCTGTAAGAAAGCGGTTGATGTCTATGAAGCCTTCGGAATACCGTGCGAGATGCACGGTGGTTGGTTTCCGAACGCCGCGATACTCGGTGCCAGCACTGACGAAACGTGTCTATTCTACGAACGAGGTCTGCTGCGTCCGGAGTTTGACTACGAAGCCACGCCACCGTATCTCAACGCCCCATGCGATCCAATGGACGACAAAGGCAACGTCCTATTGCCTCAGGGACCGGGGCTCGGAATGGACTTCAACTGGGACTACATAGACGACAACCGCGTCGCTTGATATTCAAACGACGCGGTTGTGTGATTTACGTCTTTCCTGCGAGAGCGGGAATGACTGGACTGCTTTAGCGACGTCCCCGTTTCTGGAGTTGCATCATATGATTTCTTAGGAACGGCGGAATCTTCATCTCTTCCGGATTCTCGATCGCCTGCTCGATCATCTCCGTGTCCATCTGGCGCTGCTCCTCGTCGGTCGGGAAGCCAGTTGCAATGACGATCACGCGGATGTTGTGGCCCATATTGGACTGCCGGGCGGTTCCTAGGATGATGTTGGACTGCGCCGTCATCTTGCTCTGGACGATGCTCGAAATCTCTTGGACGCTGTACATCCTCATGCCTGGGCCGCCGGTGATGTTGACCAATGCTCGCTGAGCACCGGTGATGTCGACATCTAGCAGCGGGCTCTCCAATGCTGCATTGACAGCATCCAATGCACCACCCGGTTCAACGTCCGACGCCTGCCCAACACCCATCCACGCGGGTCCAGCGTTGGTCATTACTGCGCGCACATCGGCGAAGTCCAAGTTGACCTCCCCCGGCTCGATAATCACGCGCGCAATACCCTCCACACCATCTTTCAGGACCTTGTCCGCCATCCGCCAGGCTTCTTGAGTAGTCGTGTCGGGTGCCGCGGCGTCTAGCAATCGGTCGTTCGGGATACGGATCAGGGTATCGACATACTTCTGAAGCTCGTCCACACCTTCTTCCGCCTTCGCCATTCGGTGAGTACCCTCAAAGCTGAACGGCATAGTGCAGACGCCAATGGTGAGCGCGCCCTGTTGCTTTGCTATCTGCGCAACGACGGGTGCCCCTCCGGTTCCTGTTCCACCACCCATACCGGCAGTGACGAAAACTAGGTCAGCGCCATCCAAGATTTCAGCGATCTCCTCGCGGTTCTCTTCGTGACAGATACGACCCTGTGAAGGATCACCTCCCACACCCATACCTCGAGCAGTAGTGTCGCCCACACGAAGGCCGGTCGGCACGGTTGCCAACTCCAATGCCTGAGCATCGGTGTTCATGACGATATAGTCGACCGTATCGATCGGGTCGCTGTACATGCGGTTCACGGCGTTGGACCCGCCGCCGCCCACACCGACAACTTTTATGTTTACCTTCCCGATGCCGAGAGGCTGTCTGCCTTGCGGCTTGTACTCGAATTCGTCGTGTATCTCACGCAACATGTTTTCGTCCTTCACGATCTCAAAGAAACCATGGCTGTGCTGGTAGCTGCCACGCGGCATCGAACTGTGCTGGAGAGATTCGCACCTCTCGATTCAACGTCGCAACTCGCGTCGCGTCCCAGAATGATTACTACGCTATGTAATTCACATCGCACGATGCAATACCACAGCGCGCAGTTACCAAATTCCTAAAATTCACTTAAACCCGCTTCCCAAGACACAAGTCGACTCGGGCATCAGCGTTCCAAACGATTCTATCGACTCGCTCAATATCGACATTACATATCTGCCTAATCCAACTTACACTTGGGAAACTGGAGAGTGTCCGCAAATTGACGCGACCACCCTATTGAAACCTGCTCCTTAGAAAGGGAAGTTGAAACATGAACGGCTACGAAGCTGTTGCGAAGATTCTTAAGAAGGAAGGATTCGAGTGGCTCGCCTGCTTCCCGTCCAATCCCATCATCGAAGCGGTCGCCAAGGAAGGCATTCGCCCGATCGTTTTCCGTCAGGAACGCGGCGGGATTATGGCCGCGGATGGTTACTCGCGCCTCATGTCTTCGCGAGGGAAATATGGCGTTTTCGCTTGCCAAGGTGGACCAGGTTCCGAAAACGCTTTCGGAGGTTTCGCACAGGCGTGG
>VXTA01000084.1 GCA_009837685.1 Chloroflexota bacterium
GTCGAAGTATCTGGAGCGTCCAAGAGTCGCTCGATTTCAGATTCCGAAACAACGTACGGCAATGTTCTGGGTTGCTTGGGCGCTGAAACCATATCGGTTTCGTTCGATTCGGCGCGTCCAGTTTCTTGCATCCAACCGAAGAAGGTGCGAAGTGCGGTAAGTTTGCGGCTGATCGAAGCCTTTGCGTACTTTCGGTTTGCCAACCAAGCCAAATAGCTTCTAAGTTGACGACGATCTGGCGACAAGATTCTTCCGATGTGATCGTTCTCAGCCAAGAATTCCATGAACGCTGCCAAATCATTCATGTAGTTGCGGACTGTCGGATTCGCGAGTTGTCGGATTGCGAGCAGGTGTTGCTCGTACTCCTTAAGAATCGGCACCCAGTCCGTCCCACGCACAGTGTTCCATAGGCCCGGAACGCTGACACCAGCAACCCTTGGCTCAGTGTTCGCCATCACGCGCTCCGCCCGATTGAGAAACCGCGAATCCGCGTAAAGGAATGCAGACTTTTATCGCGATGTGCGTGCGCGTCGCGTACTGGTTCGGGATCGCGAGCGCGAAGACCTTGTAGTGCGTCGCTTTGCCGCTTCAGGATGCTCCTTAAAGCAACGTTGCATGCGTTGATTCTTTTTCTCGTCCCATTCTGGAATCTCTGATTCGTCACAGGGTTTGAGGTCGAGAGCCACACGGCACTTAGGAAATTCAGGGCATGCCAAGAACTCGCCGCGGCGTCCGTTGCGAACAACGAGTTCGATGCCGCCATCGCAGACAACACCAGAGCCGACTTCGACACGCTTCTCAAGTTCCGGTACGCCGTCCGGGTGCGCGGCATGACACTGTGACATTCGGCGAGTAAATTCGCCTTGCCACTCTTCGATCTTTTCGCCATCTGACTCGTCACTGGGTCGCAGATCCATCGCAAACTTGCACGCCGGATACTCCGGGCACGCCAAGAAATCGCCTCGGCGCCCGTTGCGTACGACTAGCTCGGTTCCGCCTTCACATTTGATCCCGCTCGGAACATCGAACTCGGCCCGGCGCACTCTTTGCGCGTTTTGGAAGGCGTGATCCAAAGCGGCGTCGAAGGGTCCGTAAAACTCGCGGAGCATCTCGACACGCTCCATATCGCCGTTGGCGATGTCGTCGAGCTTCGTCTCCATGCCGGCGGTGAACCCGACATCCACTATGTCAGGGAAAAACTGCTTCAACATGGCGCACACGGCTGTCCCGCTCTTTGTCGGGTGAAACCGGTTTCGCTCACGCGTTACGTAATTCCTATCGACAATTCTGCCAACTATGGTGGCGTAAGTGCTAGGTCTTCCGATACCAAGTTCCTCTAATGTGCGGATGAGGCTGGCTTCGGTATAGCGCGGCGGTGGTTGAGTGAACTTCTGATCGCTGTTGACCTTCAGGAGATTCAGCGATTCGTCTTCGACCAACGGCGGCAACCGCTTGGCGTCTTCGGATTCGGAGTCTTCGTCTCTGGCCTCGATGTATAGAGCACGGAAGCCGTCGAACACCATGTCTGAGCCGGTAGCACGCATTCGGTGCGTCCGCGCGTCGTTCAGTTTGGCATCGATGTCCGCGCGCGTTCGCTCGTCGATGCCATCAGCCATCTGGCTCGCAACCGTGCGTTTCCAGATCAGGTCGTACAACCTGCGCTGATCATCGTTGAGATATCGGGCCACGCGTGCTGGCGTATTCGCTATTGAAGTGGGACGGATCGCCTCGTGCGCTTCCTGCGCATTTCGAGAACTCGTCTGATAGACGCGATGTCCGACTGCATACTTATCGCCGAATTCGTTTTGGATGAACGCTTGAGCCTGAGCAAGTGCCGATGTCGCCAAATTGGTCGAGTCGGTTCGCATGTAGGTGATTAAACCTACGGGTTCACCGTCTCCAAGCACAACCCCTTCGTAAAGACTCTGAGCGGCGGACATCGTTCGTTGAGCACTGAACCGCAAGCTCCGGGCAGCCTGTTGTTGCAACGTACTGGCTATGAACGGAGGGCGAGGGCGAACCTTGACTTCCCGCTTGGTGACGCCGACCACCGAGTACTCAGCGCCTTTGAGTTCTTCGACAATCGATGTCGCCGCTTCTTTGTTCGAGACCAGGCCGTTCTCGGGCTTGTTGGGGTCCTTCTTTTCGCCGTGTAGACGGTACAACCGAGCGTTAACCGGAATGTCGGAAACCTCTTTATCGAGATCGACTGAAACCAGCCAGTACTCTTTGGGCACAAAGGCTTCGATCTCGGCTTCGCGGTCGACTACCAAACGCAATGCAACCGACTGGACCCGCCCTGCTGACTGCGCGCCTGCAACCTTGTTTCGGATGAACGGACTGAGTTTGAATCCAACGAGGCGATCGAGAATCCGCCGTGCCTGTTGTGCTTCAACTAGCTGATAATCGATGGGACGCGGATCTTTGAACGCCTCCATCACCGCACCCTTAGTGATTTCGTGGAATACCACACGCCTTGCATCGTCTTCGGGAATGTTCAAAATCTGGCTGAGGTGCCAAGAAATCGCTTCGCCCTCACGGTCCGGGTCCGTCGCCAAGTAAACGCCAGCCGCATTTTTGGCCGCGGCCTTCAGCTCGTTTACGACCTTCCTACGGTCAGCAACGATGCTGTACTTGGGCTCGAAATCGTTCTCTACGTCAACACCCATCCTAGATTTCTGCAAGTCACGGACGTGACCAACCGACGCTTTGACCTGAAACTCTTCGCCCAAGTAGCGCTCTATTGTGCGCGCTTTGGCGGCAGATTCGACAATCACAAGATTGCCGTTGGGTTTCTTTCGGCTCCGTGCCAATTCGTCACCACTTCCGATGAGAGATTCCGTTTTGTCGGAATTTGTAATTATGCAGGTTGTCCCTGGTCGAGCAGTCGTGGCGCGCCAATTTCGGCGCGTTTATTACTCAACTCGTACAACGCACCTTCTGTGCACCGCACCACACCTCTCACCTCCATCATAGTAATCGCCGACATGACATCGTTTACAGAAGCCGACATCGAACGCGCTACTTCGTCTATGTGCATCGGACCTTC
>VXTA01000214.1 GCA_009837685.1 Chloroflexota bacterium
GCTATGATCCCACCACTTCAGCGTCGGCGCGCGAGATCATCTGCGACCTATGCCAAAGCTGGGAGTTCGAAGGCGACACCACACTCAGCGTCAAGCTCCGCCCTACCATTCATTGGCAGGAAACCAACCCAGGACTCGGCAGAGATCTAGCCGCCGCAGATGTCGCCTTCAGCATTAATCGCCTGAGCGACCCGCAAATGGCGAATTCACATCTCGTCAACACCGTCGCACAGGCCCGATCCATCGGAGATGACACGGTGGAAATCGTTCTCACCTTGCCCGACGCAGAGATATTCGACAAACTCGCCGATGCCCGTGCCGCGATAGTCGCACCCGAAACCGTCAATCTCAACGGCGATCTGACGCAAGGCCCGACCATAGGCACCGGCCCCTGGGTCTTGGAATCCTTCGAACGCAACGGCATGAGTTTCCGAGCCAACGAGCGATACTACATCCCCGAATTGCCTCTGCTAAACGGCATAAACGTCTCAATCATCGAAGACGAACAGACCCGCACTACCGCGCTGCGAACCGGCCAACTCGATCTCATCCAACCCGACCTATCCGATCTCATAGCCGCGACGGAGCGATTCGATGAGTTGCGTTGGACTCGAAGCCACGACCCGGCAGCCGGCATCGAAGTCGCATTCAACACAACCCGCAACTACGTGACCAATCAATTCTTCCGTGAGGCAGTCCTATACACCTGGGACCCCAACGCCTTGATCAACGATCTGCACAACGGGCAGTCATTCATCAGCGCAGGATTGCCCCTATACAACCCTGAATGGTTACTTCCCGCGCCTGAGATCGACGCTTTATTCAACGACCGGACCAAGGTCTTGTCCCTGCTGGACGGCGTCAACCTTCCCACAGGCATCATGATTAACATCCGAGTCGGACAGTTCGGCGATGAATACATCGCTACCGCGTTGTCGCTTGCAGACGCGATAAATCAGTTGGGTGCCGTCGCATCCGTAGAGGCTGTATCAACTCGCATATTCGGCGAAGAGATTTGGAACCAAGGCGACTACGACATCTACGTAGGAGCCCCTCCACCACTCACCAGTGCAACATCAGCGTTGTTCGCCATCCACCATTCCGGCGGACCGTGGAACACTACCGGTTACTCCACCGCTGAGCTTGACAGCCTGATCGAGCTACAAGCCGTCGAAATCGATCCGATAGCCAGAGGCGAGCTAATGCTCGAAATCCAACGCGAGATATTCCGAGGCGCACACATTTTCCGTCCAGCCGCGTCGGTATCCCACTGGCTGTGGTGGTCGCATCTGCGAAACGTCGCGCCAACTACCTATCGATCCGATTCGACTTGGTTGAGCCGTTTATGGCTAGCAGACCGTGTTCGAGGCGGTTGAGCTAACCGTCAAGGCTTTCAATCGCGTCTTCGAGCGTCGCCCATGCGAGCAACGCGCATTTGATGCGAATCGGGAATCGTGACACATCTCGCAGCGAAATCGCATCGCCAATCGCGTCAGCGTCATCGGCGTCAGGTTCCTGACCTTCCGTGAGCATCCGTCGCATGATCGTCGCCGAATTGGCGACCTCCGAACGACGTTTTCCCTCGACCAATTCGCCCATCATCGACGCTGATGCTTGAGTAATCGCGCAGCCGGAGCCATGCACACAGATCGCCGAAACCCGATCATCCTCCATGCGAAGCTGCACCGTAACCTCGTCCCCGCAAAACGGGTTGTCGATGTTCGCTTCAGCGTTGTAGTCGGAGATGGGATCGATGTTGCGCGGATTGCGGCAATGATCCTCGACGATGTATCGATTGACCTCGTCTAGATGTCCAATTCCGCTACGCATCTGGATGATGACCGTGTAGCACGTTGCGTATTGGGCGCCAGCACGGTGCGATTATTCTAGCGTGAGTTCTGAAGCACTACGCGGTCCCGATGGTGTCCGACGCCTCTTGCAACGCAGGCATCAGCTCGTCAAGCTGGCTCTCTAAGAATGCATGCAACTCGTCATCTTCGAATTCCGAGAGTATCTCAGCCGCAAATCCCCGTATCAGCATCGCCTGTGCTGTGTCATAGTCCACACCACGCGATTGGAGATAGAACAACGTGTCCTCATCAACGTGACCCGCGGTCGCGCCGTGAGCGCATTTCACGTCATCAGCGTAGATTTCTAGCGACGGTTTGGTATCGACTTCCGCGCCGTGCGAGAGCAACAGGTTCAAGTCCTTCTGGTTCGCATCCGTCTTCTGAGCGCCGCGCTCGACCGTGATCTTGCCACTGAACACCGCTCGAGACCGTCCCGAAAGAATTCCCTTGTAGTACTGGTCGCTCGTGCAATGCGGAGCGGCATGAGTGGTGCTGATCTCGTTGTCTTGGTGTTGCCGATTGGTTGTCAGATACACGCCATGCAGCGTCGACTCAGCATATTCACCGACCAAATGCGTAAAAACATCATTGCGACCAATGTCCGAACCAACGCTGAAAGAGGTCGAACGATAGTTGGAGCTTGCTTCCTGCAAAACGCGAGTTGTGGCGAAGTGGAACGACTTCTCGCTGTTGTTCTGATAACGATAGTGAGACAGCTCCGCACCTTCGCCCATTTTGATCTCGACGACAGGCAACGTCATGTGGACATCATCCGATAGCGAGACGTGAGATTCGATTAATGTCGCACAACTACCGTCGCCCATTTCAACAGCTACGCGCGGATTGTCAACGATTGGCCCGCCCACGGAACCGTCTATCACATGGATGATATGAACTGGGCGAACATACTCGCGAGGACGGTCGAATTGTAGATAAGAACCGCCGCGGATCCGTAAGAAAGCCGTGGCTAACGCAACGAACCCGTTGGATCGGTAATCTGCCAACTCACCCACCCAATCGCACGCTTGGATCCGAGTCAAAGGCGCATCACCTGAATTGTGTTCAAGGCTCCCATTTATGAACACGAGGTTGGACCACTCTTCCGGCATAGGAACGAGTTCGGCGATCCGCGCAAGATCTACCTGCCTATCCCAATCCTCGAATCGGAAATCAATCCGGTCAATCTGCCTCAGATC
>VXTA01000138.1 GCA_009837685.1 Chloroflexota bacterium
GGCTAGGGACCGATTTCAATGGCAGACAGGTCTTGCCGCTTATGGTTCACGGCGCGCCGTTGACGCTACGCATCGGATTGTTTGCGGGAGTGTTTGGTCTTGGGATCGGGATCTTGCTAGGGTTTTTAGGCGGTTACATGCGGGGTCCAGTCGACGCATTTATCCGCATCATCTCGGACGTTTTCATCACCATTCCAAGTCTGGCCGTGCTAGTAGTCGTCGCATCCACAATCAAAGAATCAGCAGGTTTATCCGTCAACATGATGGGGTTGATCGTCGCGTCACTGTCTTGGATGTGGCCCACACGCGTCATACGAGCCCAAGTCTTGAGCATGAGGGAGAGCAACTACGTCGAAGTGGCGAGGCTCAACGGCATGGGCGATCTCGAGATCATCTTCCGCGAACTCATGCCCAACCTGTTCCCATTCCTGGCCGCAAGCTTCGTCGGTGCCATGGCCAGCGGCATCCTCGCCGCTGTAGGCCTGGAAGCTCTTGGGCTAGGCCCTCAACATGAGCCCACACTCGGAATGACGATCTACTGGTCGCTCTACTACGGTGCAGTTATCAGCAACTGGTGGTGGTGGTACGGCCCGCCGATCCTCCTGGTCGCATGGATATTCATCTCGCTTTATCTGATCGCCGCCGGTCTAGACAAGTGGGCCAACCCACGATTGAGGCAGAGCCTGTAATGCCGGACACTGTCCTCTCGATACGAGATCTTCGCGTCTATTTCAACATCCGCGCCGGAACAGTGCGCGCCGTCGACGGCGTCGACCTCGATATCGCCGAAGGCGAAAAACTCGGACTCGTCGGAGAATCTGGTTCTGGTAAAACGACGACTGCGCTCGCCATCATGCGCATGATCAAACCACCCGGAGAAATCGCTGGCGGAACGATCCAACTCGATGGACGCGATCTGGTCGGACTCTCCGAACCTGAAATGCGAGCGGTGCGTGGCAACGATGTCGCCATGGTGCCGCAAGCCGCGATGAATGCTCTGAACCCGGTGCGCAGAATCCGAAGCCAGATGATCGACGGCCTTAGAGACCACGGTGTAAACGAGTCTCGAGAACGAACCGAGGAACGTTTGACCACGCTCGTGGCACAGGTCGGACTCAACTCAAACGTCCTCAACCTTTTCCCGCACGAACTCAGCGGCGGCATGAAACAGCGCGTGACCATTGCTATGGCCATATGTCACAAACCACGCCTGATCCTTGCCGACGAGCCGACCAGTGCGCTCGACGTTGTGGTCCAACGCCAAGTCATGGAAACCTTGGAAGAAGTACGCAGTGAGATCGGCGCGGCGGTGATTCTGGTCGGGCACGACATGGGGCTAATGGCACAATTCGCCGACCGAATCGGCGTCATGTACGCCGGAAAACTCGTTGAACTCGCAACTGTCGAACAGATCTTTTCGAACCCCCGTCATCCTTACACACGTCTCCTGATATCGAGCCTGCCAGACACCGCCGGGAAACGTCGACTCGAAGGCATTCCGGGACTACCACCCTCTCTCCTCGAGATCCCACCCGGATGTCCATTCATGCCCCGCTGCCCTGAGGCTATGGACGTCTGCGGCGTCGATGTACCGGAGTTGTTGGGCGAAGTTGACATGGTCTCTTGTCACCTGCATACCGAGGCTGCAACTGTATGACCGCGACCGCAGAGGCGATTACCGCGACTTCAGCCTCCGACAGCGCGTCTTCATCGCTGTTGGAACTCAGGAACGTGACCCAGATCTTTTCCTCCGGGCCGTTTTGGAACCGGGAGCATAACTACGCGGTCAACGATGTTTCTTTCACACTGTCAGACAAACCGGCACTGATCACCGCGGTTGCAGGGGAGAGCGGTAGCGGCAAAACCACGCTCGGACGCATCATGCTCGGTTTCCAGAGTCCCACGTTGGGCCAGGTGCTATACCGGGGTGACGATGTCGCCGAAATGAACGCCGCAGGACGGAAGCAGTACCGACGGCAAGTTCAAGCCATCTTCCAAGACCCGTTCTCCGTTTACAACCCCTTCTACAAAGTTGACCACATCTTCACGGTCGCGATCGCTCGGTACAAACTCGCATCTTCGCGTGACGAAGCTAGGCACTTAATTGAAGAAGCGATATCCGGCGTCGGACTTCGACCGTCCGAAACGCTCGGACGTTATCCCCATCAGTTGAGCGGAGGACAACGACAACGTGTCATGGTAGCGCGATCGCTGCTCTTGAAACCGGAGGTGATAATCGCAGATGAACCTGTCTCGATGGTCGACGCATCGCTACGAGCTACCATCCTCGAAACCCTTCGCACACTCAACCACGAACTCGGAATCACCATCCTCTACATAACCCACGACCTCACTACTGCGTACCAAGTCGCTGACAACATCATGATCATGTATCGCGGACACGTGGTCGAGGCGGGGGACGTAGAACACGTAATCAACGATCCGAAACACCCCTACACGCGGCTCCTCGTCCAGTCGATCCCGATGCCCGATCCCAACCGCCGTTGGGCCGACATGCGCGGTGTCAACGATCCACCGTTCACCGGCATCGACGTGACCCCGGCCATGTGCCCGTTCGTCAACCGCTGCCCAGACGCCATTTCAAACTGCGTCGAGGAAGTCCCGAACACCTACGCACTCGACGAGCACCGCATCTCGAAATGCTTTCTTTATCAGGATGCTGGGACTGTTTCGGACGAAAACATCGCATCGTACTTCAACGTCCGAGACGCGGCGCCATCAACCAACGGTGCCGCTCCTTAATTGTGTTATCGTGATTTGAGTATTTCGCAAGGAATAGATCGGCGAATTGAATCCGCGTAAGGAGGGAACCAAAATGCCGAAGATCAAACGCATCGTGCCAATGCTTGTGCTGGCCGCGATGCTATCGTCTCTGACCTTCGCACTCGCGTGCGGCAGCGAAACCATCGTTGAGGTCACTCGAGAAGTCGAGGTCGTCAAAGAGGTCGAGGTCGTCAAGGAAGTCGAGGTCGAGAAGGAAGTCGAGGTCGTCAAAGAGGTCGAGGTCGTCAAG
>VXTA01000295.1 GCA_009837685.1 Chloroflexota bacterium
CACCCTCGCCCTGACCCCCTCTTAATCTCCCCCTGGGAGGGGGAGGGAAGGATGGTGAGGGAGAGGGGATACCGCCGCCCGGCATCTCTGGATTCCGGCTTTCGCCGGAATGACGGTCTATTGGCGGGTATGACGGGGTTGATCGTGTCGGACGTATGAACCCCCTGCGTCTCGCTGCGCGGCACCCCCTTCAATTCCCCCCAGAGAGGGGGAGGGAGAGGATTTTGCTGACGCAAAAAGGGGAGGGCTAATGGCCCCTATTTCGCAAGATCGACACTCAACGCCCGGCAAGCTTGCTCGGTAGCCTTCGTCACCAACTCCGCCGTATCCGACATCGCGTCTTCCAACGTCATGCAGCAGTCCAAGATGCTGAAGGCAGCATCGATCCCGTGATCGTGCACTAACTGGTATCCATCTCCCAGACTGCCTGATATCGCAATCACCGGGGTCCCAACGGATTTGGCCTTTTGAGCCACTGCCACAGGCGCCTTGTGAAATGTCGTCGAGCGGTCTGTCTGGCCCTCGCCGACGATCACCAGCGATGCACCTTCGAGCTTGGTGTCGAGGTCCAACGCATCAATTACGATATCCGCGCCGGGGCGCAGTTGGGCATCGGTGAACGCCATCAGACCTGCGCCGAGACCGCCTGCTGCGCCTGCCCCAGGCACCTCCATCACGTCACGACCAAGGTCGCGTTGCAGAAGATTGCCGTAGCGGTGCAACGCGTTGTCTAGGTAGGCTACGGTTTCAGCATCGGCGCCCTTCTGGGGACCGAATATGGCTGACGCGCCAGTTTCGCCGCACAGGGGGTTATTAACGTCGCAAGCCACATCGATCTTCGTTTCCGAAAGGCGGACGTCCAATCCCGAAACGTCGATCTGGCTCAAATACGCGAGTGCTCCGCCGCCTCTCGCAAGTTCGTTGCCGTTGGAGTCCAACAGACTGGCTCCTAGCGCTTGCGCCATGCCCGCGCCGCCATCATTTGTTGCACTTCCGCCGATGCCGATTATCAGATGTCGATAGCCCGCGTCTAGGGCTAGCGACATCAGTTGTCCAACGCCGTACGTTGTGGTGGTCAGAGGGTCGCGTTCCTCGGGCTTCAAAATCGCAAGTCCGGATGATCGTGCCATCTCGATCACTGCGGTCCGGCCATCACCCAACGCGCCCCAAACTGCCTCTATCGGTCGTCCCAATGGATCGTCAACGGTAGCCGTAATCAATTCGCCATCGGACGCGTCGACCAGCGATTGCAATGTGCCGTCGCCGCCATCAGCTACAGGCACCAGCAACGTCTCTGCGTCTGGCCAGACGCGCGACACGCCTTCCCGCATTGCTTGGGCAATCTCAATGCCTCGCAGGCTTTCTTTGAACTCTTGAGGGGCGATTACGATTTTCATGCGTGGTTTGAACGATCCTCCGTTTGTTAAATCTTGACCATCCGCGGCGGCACGCGGTGAGACTCTTTGTAAACGATTTCGATCACATCTTCGACAGCGGATTCCAATTTTCCTTCGCGATTGACGACTTGGCGATCAAAGGCTACCGACTGTTCAATCTCAGCGGCTGCGGAATCGAGCCGAGTGGCGATGTCCGCTTCGCTGTTGACGCCGCGCCGTTCAAGCCTCTCTCGCAGCACCGCCATATTCGGGGGATGTATGAATATCATCAGCGCTTCTGGTGCGAGTTCTTTGATCCGCAGCGCGCCTTGAAGATCGACCCTGATGATTACGTGTTTACCCTGCGACAAAGCATCCCGAACTTGTTGCTTAGGCACCCCATAGTAGTTTCCGTAAACTCGCGCCCATTCCAACAACTCGTCATCCCTGATTGCTCGCTCGAATTCGTCGAGATCTAAGAAGTGGTGGTTAATGCCTTCTTCTTCCCCCGGACGGGGGGCGCGCGTAGTCGCAGTGACGGTGAAGTGGTAGTCGAGCCCGCGTCCGGCCATGCCCTCGATCAGTACGTCCTTCCCAACGCCTGAAGGTCCGGATATGACGACAACGAGCGGAGTGAAATCGTTAGACTTCGCCGAGTCGTCCCCGTCAGTCAACGATGCCGCCCAAGGATTCGAGTTCGTCCCAGAATTCGGGATAGGAGATGCTCGTACAGCCAGCGTCGACGACAGTTATCGGATCGTCTGAAACCATCGCCGCGATACCCAATGCCATCGCAATGCGGTGGTCATCCTGACTCTGGAACGTGCCGCCGGCGATCCGGCCTGAACCGACAATCGCCATGCCATCGTCGCGCGCTTCCGCTTCTACTCCTGCGGCAACCAGCCAGTCCACCGTCGCACTGATTCGGTCCGTCTCCTTGACGCGCAGTTCCGCAGCATCCCGGATCACCGTCTCTTCTTCCGCCATCGCGGCGGCAACCGCAATGACCGGAACCTCGTCCATCAACAGTGGCATGATGCTTCCAGCGAGCTCCGTGCCGCGCAGGTTGCTTGAAGTCGCTACGATGTCCGCAACTGGCTCGCCCGCAACGTCGCGTTCGTTGACTAGTTCGATGTTGCCGCCCATGTCTTGCAACGCCGTAATTACGCCTGCCCGTGTCGGGTTGATGCCAACGTTCTTGATCACGACTTCCGAATTCGGATGGATCAATCCGGCGACGATCCAGAATGCAGCGCTAGAAATATCACCAGGCACATCAACGTCGACACAATTGATTTCTGATTGACCAACCGTGACATCTAAGCCGTCGACGCTGATGTCGGCTCCCATCGCCGACAACATGCGCTCGGTGTGGTCACGCGAAGCAGCGGGTTGAGAGATGCTGGTTTTGCCTTCGGCACGCAGCCCTGCTAGCAAGATCGCAGATTTCAGCTGGGCGCTCGCGACGGGTAGATTGTATTCGATGCCACTAAGGTCTCCGCCGTCGAACACCAACGGCGCGAGGGTGTTGTTTTCTCGCCCACGGATGACTGCACCCATCTTCGAGTGCGGCTTTATGATACTACCCATCGGTCTCGATTGCAGGGTACTGTCGCCGGTCATAGTCGCCTTTAAGGCGCGACCCGCTAGGAC
>VXTA01000158.1 GCA_009837685.1 Chloroflexota bacterium
AGGAGTTGGGGATGACTATCGGTAACGGGTTTCACGCTGGCGATGGGAATTTGCATCCATGCATCCTGTTCGACGGACGAGATAAGGCGCAGGTGAGACGTGTGATCGAGTGTGGAGAGCGGATATTAGCGGCGTGTATTGAGGTTGGAGGTGCATTGAGCGGCGAGCACGGCATCGGTATCGAGAAGCAGGCTTACATGCCCTTGGTCTTCACTGATGAGGATCTTGCGGCGATGGCTAAGTTACGCCCTGCTTTTGGGGCTGGAGAGAGGTTCAATCCGGGCAAGGTGTTCCCGGGTGGCGCGGTACATGGGAGTGCGTATGGGATATCGGAAGAAGCGTTCAGGGCTACTGGGCCGGGTGGATTGCAGGCGGTTTAAGAGCGACAAGCGCGTTGACGCTTCATTGTCGCCTTGCAACTCTGCGAACGTTTAATTTGCCAAACGAGAAGGAGAGATTATGGCGTCTCGAAAACTGAGGATCGGAATCATTGGTGCAGGCGGATTCGCTGCGGACCACATGGAAGCGTTTTCGAACGTCCCAGAGGCGGAGGTCGTCGCGTTCATGCGGCGCTCAGAAGAGCCGTTGCGTGAGATGCAGGAGCGGTTTGGTGTGGAGAAGGGATTCACGGATCATCGAGAGATGCTAGCCGACCCTGATATAGATGCCATCGACATCATTACACCGACCGATTCTCACAAGTTCTACGCCTTGGAAGCCATCGCAAGTGGTCGACCGGTTTTGTGCGAGAAGCCGCTGGCGCTAAATGCACGTGACTGCCAAGAGATGCTGGATGCAGCAGAGAACGCTGGTGTGATCCACACGGTCAACTTCAATCAGCGTGGCCGGACTCCAGTTGGTCGGATGAGCCGGTACATCGCTGATGGTTACATTGGAGATGTCTACCACGTCAACATCCGATGGGGCATGTCGATGCAGCGAGATGTCCGTCCCGATGTCGGCTCATGGCGATTCATGCCAGAGCATGGCGGCGGCACTGTCTATGAATTGATACACGTTTTCGATATGGCGCGCCTACTCAACGGGGAAGTCGCTCGGGTTTCGGCGGTCTTGAACACAGCGGAGAAACGCAGGCAGTTTATCGACGCTCCCGAGGGTTTCAACGTAAATGTCCCCGATTCATCCGCATTCCTGCTCGAATACGTCAACGGAGCCTACGCCGTCATACACACCAGCTTCGTCCAACGCGGCGAAGTGCCAAGGCGCGGCATCTTAGTCGATGTGGCGGGTTCGACTGGCCGAATAGCTCTCAACGGCCTATTCGGCCTCATCGGCTCGTCAGGCGAAAACCTGCCGATGAACGACATTGATCCGGGTACGCCCTATCCGATGCCCTACGAGCAGTTCGTAGCTGGAGCATTGGCCGATGACCAATCACTGATCGACACTGGCTTCGAAGCAGGTTTGGAAGCGGCCAAGATCGTCGATGCAGCGCACCGTTCTTGGAAAGAGAAACGCTGGGTGGATGTTGAGCGTTGATTCCGGTGAAAGAATCAACGATTAATATCTGATAAACTAGCAACCTGACTTTCGAGGTGACGACATTCCTATTGAATACGTAAAACTGGGGCGGACAGGTGTTAAGGTATCGAACCTTTGCTTGGGTTCGGCTAACTTCGGCAATCCATCACGTTGCGATGATGCGACTTCGCACCGCATTATGGCGAAAGCGTTCGATGCCGGGGTCAACTTCCTTGACACGTCCGATTCATACTCGACTGGTGACTCCGAGCGAGTGATCGGCAACTTTTTCCGCTCGAGCAGTTGGCGAGATCAGATTGTATTGGCAACCAAGTACACGTCGCAGGTCGGCGATGGGGTAAACGATACCGGTGCGTCGAGGTACCACATCGTTAGGACGGTCGAGGCTTCGTTGAAGAGGCTGAAGACGGACCGCATAGATTTGCTCTACTGTCATAAATGGGACGCGGAGACACCGATCGAAGAGACATTGCGGGCGGTTGACGACCTGATTCACCAGGGCAAGGTGGTCTACGCTGGCGTATCGAACTTCCCGGCTTGGGTACTAGCGTCCGCACTCTGGACATCGGATGTCCGCAATCTGTACCGAGTCGAGGCGAGCCAGAGCGTATTCAACATCTTGCAGCCAGGTTTGGCGGTCGAGATGATCCCATTGGCGCGCAAACACGGCGTCGCAGTTGTGCCGTACAGTCCTATGGCGAGCGGTGTATTGACAGGCAAGTACCTAGATTCGTACGAAGGTCCCCGCGATGACGCACGTGGCCGGAGTTTGGAAAGTCGATACGGCGATGATGCTAGACACGAGACGATTGTGAAGCTAAAGTCGGTCTCGGATAGGCACGGCGAGCCAATGATCAGATTGGCGTTGCAGTGGGTGTCGGAGCATGACGGCGTGACCGCGCCGATATTCGGTGCTCGAAGCATCGACCAGTTGGACGGCACTCTGGATGCGTGGAGCGAAACTGCATCTGATGAGGCGATGTCGGAGGTGCGCGCTATTGCTGACGAGTTCGCCGCGAACTCACCGATGAACTATCCTCCGAACGCGGGACAGCCGTTTGTCGCGACGACGAGAGCGTGAACCTTTGGCATCTTATCGATCCAAGCACGTTGAACGCTTTTACGAGTTGCTGAAGGAGCTCGAGGAACGCGTTGGCGGCAAACGCATGTTGAAAGATTGCGATGGTCACGAAGGATGGCCGAAAGGGGTGTATTTCTTCTTTGAAGAAGGAGAGACGCGATACGGAAATCCTGAAGATCTTCGCGTGGTGTACGTCGGCACACACGGGACCAAATCCGGTTCTCCCAGCACGCTGTGGTGGCGGTTGACTCAACACAAAAACGACGTAGGACGGTCTGGTTTTCGTGACCATTTGGCTAAGGCACTGCGTAACCGATCTCGCAACAAAGGGAACCCAATTCCACGTCACAATCATCAAACTTGCGTGAGCCGATACATTGGACAGATGCCATTTTTATGGGTCAAAGCCGAAGATGAAAA
>VXTA01000110.1 GCA_009837685.1 Chloroflexota bacterium
GGGCACCTCCATTGACATCGCCGCGTACGAGATGGGCGGACCGGAGTTTGACGTCTCAGATCTAGAGCCGCATCCTGACGCGCTGCCATTCATCGAGGAAAACCTGGTTAAGCGGACCACTCTGTTGGAAGGTGCCGAGTGGGACTATCACACGGTTGGGCTGATCAGCTTGGCACACGATGTGAAGCCGGTTATCGGGCCAGTGCCGGGCATCGATGGCCTCTACGTGGGAGCGCACTTCCACTCTGGCGGTTTCGCCTACAATCCGGTTTCCGGGTTGCTGCTAGCTGAGTATGTCGTCAATGGAGAGACGAGCATCGACACTGAGATGTACAACCCGGCTCGGTTCGGGAGTGTCGACATGGGTGCCTTTTTGTCGACTCCTGTGATGCACAGCGAGATGGGACTTACGCGGCACTGATGCGAATGTACGGCGTACGATGATCTCATGCGTCGCGTGCGGATACAGAAAGAGCTCGATCTAGTGGCCGATGCTTTAGGCGATACACCTGAAACCGTTATTCCGGTACATCTCTCGAAGCGTGGTCTTGCTGATGTCTACGTGGCAGGTTCGATACCGGAGTTCGACGCGGTGGTCGTCCAGTCGCACCCTTGGCTGGATGAGCCTTGGTGTTTTGGGAGTGATCCGTTCAGTCTTTGGCAGCTGCTGAGCCAGTTCGTCGGGTGGGGTCAACGGCATATGTCGCCGAACGTGCCTCGGGATCTAGCCGACTCCTTATCCTCGCTCATTCAGCAGGAAACGAACGTCCGAGTTCGGCAGTATGGCGACGTATATCATACGCTGACCCGGCGAGTTAACAGTTTTATTGCGCCAGAGGTTCGCCAGTTGGGGATGCGGGATGTTGACCTCTTGGCTGAGTTCCGAAAAGACCCACACAGATTGGGGTTCAAGACTTACGAGTATCTGTTGGTGAATGGACTAGCTGCAGGTGCCGTTGTGGATGGCAGGGTAGTCGCCCTTGCCCATACGAACGCCGTGACCGCGGAATACGGCGACATCGGTGTGTATACCGATGATGCTTGGCGAGGGATGGGTTTCGCAACTGCGTCCGCGTCGATTGTGGCGCGCGGTGTGCAAGAGTTAGGGCGGACACCGGTATGGAGCGCAGGCGAGGACAATGAAGCGTCCTTGCACATAGCCGCCAAGCTCGGTTTCGTTGAGGTATCGCGACGAGTCTATCTAAACACCACTTTTTCGTCCGCCTTATCGCACCCTCAAACAGACCGGGGCTTTATCTATGAGAAGCACGGGCCAGCGTAGGGAACTTGGCGAAATATGTAGCATTGCACCATGCCGTCGCTTCCTCCAAAGCAACTCCGCATGGTCATCGACGAGGCATCGGTGTTCCAGTTGCCGGATGTTCCACTGCCGGATGGTTACATGATGCGCCCATACCGATCAGGCGATGAGAACGGCTGGGCTGAGACGCTTCAGGCATGTGGATTCGAACACTGGAACGATGCTGAAGTACTGGCCTATTTGGAGGACACCGAACGCCTGGAAGGTTCGCGAGTGATCGACTACGAAGGTCGCGTCGTGGCTGGAACATTCGCCAGCAGGGACACGGACGAAACATCCGATGCTATCGTGCCGAAAGAAGGCGTCCTAGACTTTGTAGTCACCCACCCGGACCACCGCGGCAAGGGATTAGCTAAGGCGACGTGTACCGGGGTTGCCAAATTCTTCGTCCACCTCGGCTGCCAGTCTATCTCCCTCTTGACTGACGACTGGCGCCTTCCTGCGATCCATGTATATCTTTCGTTAGGGTTCAAACCGGTCATGAACCGGAACGACATGCCGGGGCGCTGGGACGCCATTTACGAGAAGCTGAAGGAGCAAGGACGTGACCACTCTTAGACTAGGGCTTGCCGGATTGGGGCATGGCGACACTCTGCTTCAGGCCAACAACCCCGAAAACGAACTGCCAATCCGTGTAACCGCGCTCTGCGATGTTAACGAGAAGAAACTCGAATCGGCGTCGAAAAAGCACGGTATCGACGCGGTCACCACCGATTTCGATGAACTGGTAGCACGCGACGATATCGACATCATCGGCATATACACGCCCGGACCGCTCCACGCCAAGCAGATCCTGACGGCGTTGGAGAATGGCAAGCACGTAATGGTAACCAAGGGCATGGTCTACACCATGGACGAGGTCGAGAGCGTGGTGGAAGCCGTGGACCGTACAGGATTAGTGCTACTAGTCACACAGTCGATGCGCGGGCGTCTGGACTTCATCGACGCGAAGCGCGCGTGCGACGCTGGAGAGATCGGCGAGCTATTCATGGCCGAGGCGCACTATGTCCACGACCTGAGGCCGGTCTACAAACAGACGCCATGGCGCGTTTCTATGCCTCAAGACCTGATCATGGGTGGTGCTTGTCATCCCATAGACCTGCTCCGGTGGTTCATGGGTGACATCGATGAGGTCCACTGTGTTGGCTTGCGTAGCGGAGTCGCGCCCGAGTATCCACAGGAAGACTGCTTCTTCATCAACGTCAAATTCGCGGACGGGAAGATTGGACGCGTGGCAAACCTGCTTGGTATGGTTCATCCGGCGGGTGAGCGAGCGAACAGCCTCACCGTGTACGGAACCAAGGGAACGATCCGCGACAACGTGAAGACGTTAGATGCTGACGGTGACCTGCCGCAGCGCGAGTATCACACTCACCTACCACCGCATGGTGGGCACTCTGGAGAGATGGTCATCATGATGCGTCACATGGCTGACTGCATCCAGAACGGAACACAGCCCTGGGTGGGAGTGCGAGAGGGCGCGCGAGTGGTATCTACAGGGCTCGCCTGCTGGGAGTCTCTGCGCACTGACAATTCAGTCAAAGTTCGCAACGATTTTTGAGATGTCAACACTCCGCTACGAGCCGGACGAAAAATGTCCACCTTGGGTCGCGGTTGGAACTGCGTTTCAAGGGGTTACGTTGGTGCTTGCACCGACGATTCTGGTAGTTG
>VXTA01000064.1 GCA_009837685.1 Chloroflexota bacterium
GGTCTTCACAATCGGGTTCACAAAAAAGACGGCAGAACACTTTTTTGAAACGATCGGCAATTCGGGTGCGAAGAGGGTTGTCGATGTCCGATTACGGCCTAACAGCCAACTCGCAGGTTTCGCAATCGGCAGAGACCAAGTCTATTTTTTGAAGAAAATCTGCGACATCGACTATGTTCATCTGCCGGAACTCGCACCTGAACCGGAGATGTTTGATGAGTATCGGAAAAGCAAGTCCCCAGACGCGTGGTCAACGTACGAGGCTCGCTATTTGGACCTCATGGCGCAGCGTCGTATCGAATCGACTGTTCCGAAAGATGTCATCGAGGACGCGTGCCTGCTGTGTAGTGAGGACACGGCGCATTTTTGTCACCGTCGACTAGCGGCGGAATACCTTCAGCGATCCTGGGGCGACATTGAGATCACCCATCTGGAGTGATGGGGTCTAAGACTTATGGTCGCCGAGGCTAACGTTTCGTAGCCTCGGCAATAATCATCCTGCGTAGGTGGTTTCCTGAACCTACCTACCCTCAGGCAACACCGCCATCGGCAGCACCTCCCGCGAAGCCTCCAACTTAGGCGCCAGCGACTGCATCCGGTCTCGTCGCTTCAGCGAACTCGCGACTTCAGGGTTTTGTCCTGCGGACGGCCAGTTGCCTCGGAGCACGGCAGCCACCTGCTGAGATGCGCGCTGTCGGGCGAGCCATGCAGACCGCGTCGATTGACCAGCAGAATGCGGGGCAACAATGACGTTGTCCATCTTCAAGAGCGGATTGTCGGGGTCGACAGGCTCCTGCTCGAAAACGTCTAGACCGGCGCCGCGCAACTTGCCTTCTCGGAGAGCTTGAATCAGGTCAACTTCACGGACTACGCCGCCGCGGCACACGTTGACGAAGTATGCGGTCGGCTTCATGCAGTCGAAGTGCTCTTTGCGCATCATGTGATGCGTCTCTTTGTTGAGCGGGATCTGCACGGATACGTAGTCGGAACGCTCGAATAGTTCGTGGAGCGAGAAGACCTGTTCCACGGCGTATTCCTGCGCGATCCAGGGTGGGCAGTAGGGGTCGTACGCGATGACCTTCATGCGCCAGCCGTTGAACATCTTGCGCGCCACTTGGCGACCAATATTTCCAAGCCCGACCAGCCCGAGAACCTGCTGGTCGATGGGCTCGATCGATGGAAGCCCGCCACCGCGTCCCCATTGCCCGGCTTTGGTCCGCTCGTTGTACTGAATGAGTTGCCGGTTGAGGCAGAGGATCATGGTGACGGCCTGGTTGGAGACCTCTTCCATGCACATGCCAGCGCCGTTAGTGATGATGATGCCCATCTCGTTGCAGACATCGGTGTCGATCTGGTTGAAGCCGTGCGAGTAGACGGCGAGGACCTGCGCTTTTTCAGCGGCGCGAATGACCTGCTCGCCTTGGTACGGCGTTGAGCGCATCATCAGCGCATCAGCGTCGCGCACGAGCTCAATCGCTTCACCTTCGGACTGCGGGTTTGCCTTGACGAACTCGACGTCCAAGTCGGCCATCTCGGCGCGCTCATAGTCGAGGGGATCGTTCTCGTCGACGCCCATGATTAGGACTTTGTGTTCTGCCATTGCTTTAGAGTTCCTTTCGGATTCGATTCTTGATTTCGGTTGGCTACGGTTTTAGCGATTCGCCATCATGACTTCCCATGAAATCGGGTCTTGGCGTGCTGGCGAGTGGTGCTTGACATCGGGATTGATGAGTGACATCGGCCAGTAGCCGTCTGCTATCCTGACCGCCTCCTCGCCCAACTGCGTATTCGCCCGTTCCCATGCAACCTCGCTATACGAAGCGTAGTGGTTCGTCACGCCGACATTGTCCATCTTGAGCAACGGATTGTCAGGATCGACTGGCTCCTGCTCGAAAACGTCCAGGCCAGCACCCGCAATCTCGCCGTTCTGGAGTGCACGGATCAACGCTGGCTCATCGACGACCGGGCCCCTAGAGCAGTTGATGAAATACGCGGTCGGTTTCATCGCCTTGAAAAAGTCGTCGCTGAACATGTGGTAGGTGCCTTCGTCAAGGAAGACGTGCGGCGATACGTAGTCGGAACGTTCAGCTACCTCTTTGAGTGTCGGCACAATCTCGACTCCGTACTCTTTGGCGTCCCAAGATGATCGGTACGGGTCGAATGCAATGACATTCAAGCCGAATGCTTGCGCTTTGCGTGCTACGGCGCGTCCTATGTTGCCAAGACCGACGATGCCGAATGTCTGACCGGCAATATGACCCATCGGAGGGAGATATTGTCTTGTCCATTGGCCGGCTTTGACGAGTTTGTCGTGCAGAACGAACTTACGGGCACAGACCAGGAACAGCATCATCGTCTGGTTGCTGACTTCCTCTGTGCCGAACGAGGCGGTGTTTGATAGCACTACGCCGTTAACTGAAGCGGATTCGAGGTCCATGCCGTCGTAGCCATGACCGAATGAGACCAAGCCTTTGCATCGACCGTTATTACCCATGTGGACGAACATCGAAGGTTCGAAATCATGGCCCTGGTTGATCGCGCAGTCCGCGTCCTTTAGCGCTTCTATCAGTTCACCTTCACTGTGGCCCGAGTACTGCACGAACTCGGCGCCGTAGGCGCGCGCCGCTCTGGACTGCTGTTCGGTCGAACTCGCATCGTGAGTATCCCCACCTCCTGGGCCCAAATACAAAATCCTTATCGTCTCGTCTGCCATTGTTGTCTCCTAGGTTGTTGTCGTGATTGTGAAGTGTAACTGTCAATCTTCGGTAACGACACTCTCTGGAGCCTCGCCACGCCAAACTCGTTGCATGTTTGAGAACGCGAAATCCACCCGCCTCGGATATGACTCCCAACTCTTACCCGCGACATGCGGTGCCACAACGACGTTGTCCATAGTCAGAAGCGGATTATCCGCCTCCACCGGCTCAATCTCAAACACATCCAGCCCAGCACCCCAAATCTCTTTGT
>VXTA01000303.1 GCA_009837685.1 Chloroflexota bacterium
ATAAAGAACTGACCAAAAGATCACTTCCGACCACGAGATCTCATCGCCGTCGAGATTGAACGCGGTTCGATTTAGATTTGCTTGCATGGTTTGACTCCCGATCTTCAAGTTGCGCCAAAGTTTACAATCTGCGGTCACGGCTAAAATTGCCTGCCAGTACATCATTTACGCAAACGCGTAACAACGCGGTTTGGGCCGCCTCTAGTGGGCGACCCTTCGCTCATCCGTAATTGCCCTCAAACCCCCAACTCCCCACGCGCCTCGTCTACGCTCATTATCCCCGCGCCAACCAGCGTCGCCAGCCTCTCCGCCCGATCCGACTGCGACTCTTGCACCGCCTCCACATCCGAGAGATTGAAGCGCACGAGCAACTCGCCGACGAACTGCTCGAAGTGCGGCACCAACCGGTGATTGATGCCGTCCTCCAGCATCTTCAACTCCGGGATGATCGTGTTCCGCCACAGGAACTGCTCCATCGTTCGCACGTTTGCCAGCGTCGCATCCTCGAACTCGCTCAGGAACACCTTCGGAACGCCGAACGCACGCGATACCTCCTCCACCGACCACTGCAACGCGGCGATGAACTCCATCTCCGACTGATTCGCGCCCAGACGTTTCATGTCTATCCCGCTGTTCAAGATCATCGGACGATGAGCCTTATCGGGATTCGAGAATCGCGCATCCCACTTATCTAACACCTCATCGACCTGCTGCTGTTGTGGCACGCCCTCCATAGTTATCACCACGACCGCCGCAATCGCCAAATCCACGTACAAGCGCCGGTTGAAACGCAACGCCACCCGACCCATCTCTACCGCCAAACCCGCGGGCATCATCGACGAAAAACCCGAAAACGAACTCGTCGGATTGAAGCGCCGGTACCACAGCATCTCCTCCGGCAGATACGCCACACGTCCGTCCGCCTTCTCGTGGATGAATCCGCGCACGACACGGTCATCCTCCCCGGCCACGACACGCACCTGGTCCGGCCGCAACGGCCACATCTCGTACGGAACTCCGTCGCCATCGCGCACTATCGCCACGTACGCCGAACCCCACAACGCCAACCGACTCTCCACCGTTCGGAGCAGCTGCCCACCATCCCATACATCGTTCGGACGATCCAGCAACCGCTGCAACGGGTGGTCCACTCCAGCCGGCTCATAATCGTACTCCGAACCCGCACCGACACGCCGCCAAACCTCGAGCGGCGGACGACTCACGGCCTCCGCCAACACCCGCACCGCCGCATGAACCGCCGTCGACCGACTGTAATACTCCGCATGACGATCCGACGACCACTCAACATCGCCATCGCCCACTAGCTGTACGCCGATCCGATCCAAGATCCGACGCGACGACACCGCACGTTCTCGGACTGCTGGTTCACGCTCGACATCACTGCCAAGCCCGAACGGTGCAGTCACTGCACGCCCCAACCTGCGAAACACTCCGTCTCTGCTCTCTTCGCCTGCATTCATTCTTCATCTCCTTCTTCACCACTCAGACGCTCGCAACCGAGCTCAAGGCAAAACCAACAATCGCCAGCACTTCGCCGCCGACCAAAACCATCAGCCAACGGATATTGATCTCGATACCGCGCAAGCGCTGATTGTGATCATGCTCAACCGTCTTCCGAAGCCGCTTAACCTGCTCCAGAACATCGACATCATCGTCCTTATCCTTATTCTTCTGCGCGTTCGACATCGACCGTTTCGGCGCAGCAAGCTCATCAAGATCGATACCCAATAAAACCTCACGTGGGTCCATTTCTAGTCATTCCTCCGTTTGCTTTCCCCCTCACCCTGGCCCTCTCCCACGGTGGGGAGAGGGGATTCGTGTCTGCTCTCCCTCTCCCTTGATGGGAGAGGATCAGGGTGAGGGTGACTCATATCCTCAACCTCCGATATGGCGCCAACAATCGCGATACATCGCCCGAAGGGTCGTAAAGCTCGTCACGCGCGCCAGCCGCAACATCGTTTGACCGCGCGATACCGTCGCGTCTCCGCCAGCGATCCACCGCCACCAGCAACGTCGCCTCGACCACTTCCGCTGGATACGCCAACGCCTTCAGCAGCGAGCCGTCATCGTGCGCCACCGCCGATGTCCCGTTCATGCCGCGCTCCACATTCAGCACCGACGCGCCCACCTGCTTCACGAACATCTGCTCGTTGCCTACCAGGATCGTCTGTCCCGCCCGAATGTTCGCATCATCGTCGACTTTGAACGACTTCGATGCCTTCGTCAGTTGCGCTCCATCGTTGCTGATGTACCCATCCAGCGGCAGAAAGTGCGACCGGTAACCCCATCGGCCCGTTATCTGCACGGATGCCCGTCCGGTTGGGAAGCATCGGCCGCCACGACGCCGGGGTGTCCGCAGCGCGTGAAACGGCACGCCGCGCAACGATCCCGGATTGGAATCCAAGGGATACAAGATGTAGTCCTTGCGCTCCCTGATCCTTTCGTAGACGCCATCTCCGTCCCAGTCCTCCACGACCTGAGCGATCTCGATCAGATCGTCGACCTGCACGCCATGTCGATCCCGCACGTCGAACCGTTTCGACTCGGAAGTGACGTAAAAGTTCCGGGCGCAGTGCCCCTCGACGATCCGACTAGCAACATGCAGCAGATGCCACAACGTCGAGTCGCGCGTCGTATCCGTGATGCCCAATCGACGCTTCAATTCAGTCGGCGTCGCATAAACGTTCAGCACACCAACCGGCGCTATTCTGTCCGCCATTTTTCAATTCCTTTCTTTCTTGCCGTCCCTCCCCTTTTTGCGCAGCAAAAGGGGGACGCGTCGAGCGTGCGAGACGCAGGGGGTTCATACACCCTGCACCACCCCTCTGGATTCCGGCTTTCGCCGGAATGACGGTGTGTTGCGAGAAAATGACAACAATCACCGCGTTGCATCCCCCGCGAAAATCGCTTCGCTCTTTCGCGCCCCCTTCGCTTTGCGAAAGGGG